>JASHSY010000032.1 GCA_030040825.1 Xanthobacteraceae bacterium | reverse complement strand
CTTCGCTCGCTCAGGCGAGCTACGGCGGGTATGAATCCGCCGAAGCGCCGTGCGCGAAGGCGGAAGCGGCCCTCGAAGGGCGACGGCTGGGCGATGCGGCCGCTCATCCTTCGAGGCTCGCCATAGCGCGTCGAAGACGCACGTGAATGCGCAACGGCTCGCACCTCAGGATGACGCCAGGCAATTCACACACCATCGTTGTTGATAGCGGGGGCGGACGTGTTCGCGGTCTTTGACTACCTCCGCCGAACCGTATCTCTTCGCACTCAGGTGATTCGCCGGTTCCGACGCGTTCGGCCAAGGCCGCAGGTATGCGGCCGATCGGCTTCGTCGGTAGAAGCCCATCCGAGGGGCGGCTCGCCCGTGACCTGAATGCCGCCGGCGCCCGCAACGTGATCGCTGACCTGCGCGCGCTCAAGAGCGCGGTGGTCGAGCTCCGCGGCTGGTAGCCTTTCGCCATTGCGAGGAGCGGTAGCGACAACCCGTCTTCGCTCGCTCCGCGAGCTATCCCGGATTAAGTCCGCCAAGCACGGAGCGCTCGCGTTGCTTCGATCGCGATGACGGGCGATCAATCGGCGCTGGCGGCCGGTTGTGGTTTATGTTTCGGCCGCTTGGCCGGGGCGGCCGGTTTGGCCATCGCCTCCGCAGTCTGCGGATCAAAGCCGACATAAGCGATGTAGTCGTCAAGCTGCGCGATCGGGCTCGGCAGCGGGAAGGCGAGCGCATCTTCGACATGGGCGAATGGGGCGCTACCTTGGTTCGGCGCGATGACGACCGGAATGATGAGAAACTTTGTCTGTATCGCCCGCGTACCGCCACTCGGCGTTTCGTGCACGACGGCGATGCGCAGCGGCACATCGACCCGGCCGGGGCCTCCTGCCGGTCCGACCACGACGCGCCCCTCGACGCCGATTTTCATCACCATGTTGCCGCCGGCAACGGAGCACTCGCGCGCCTCGCGGGTGAATTCGACCTGGTATTTGAGCTGCATCGCCGATTTATCACTGCTCGGGTTGACCGCCATCGTGCCTGCGCCACGGCGAACGTCGACCGTTGGGCAGTTGACGCTGGGCGGCGCGCCAGCAGCCGTTTGCGGCCCTTTCGCCGACGAACCGGATAGGAAGCCGATGATCGGACTAGTCCCGCCGGACGGTGGCGGACCGACGGCATCCGGCCCCGATGGGGTCGGGGCGCCAAAATGGCTGCCGCTTGAACATCCGCCGAGACACAAAGCGAGCGCAAGCGCCGCGGCGGCTGCCGCGCGGCCATGCCTGGTCATCTGCCGACGGATCCCCGTCATTCCCCGGCGGTACATTTACCAGATATCCCCGATGCTATTGTTATATCAGGAGAAGAGTGGCCATCCCAAGGCGGCGCGTGAGCGTGGTTAAAGCTTACGAGCGGTCCTTTAACCGGCCATAAAGCAGGTGGTCCTGCCACAGCCCGTTGATACAGAGATAGTCGCGCGCGTACCCTTCACGGACGAAGCCCGTGTTCTCCAAAAGCCGGATCGAGCCAACATTGGTCGGGATACAGGCGGCTTCCAGCCGATGCAGGCGGAGCGTCGTGAACGCAAATGAAATGAGTGCGCGCACCGCCGCGGTCATGTGGCCGTGACGCGTGTAGGGCTGGCCCATCCAATAACCGAGGCTGCCGGCCTGTGCGACCCCGCGGCGGATATTGGCCAGCGTCAAGCCGCCGACCATCACGACGTCGGAGCTGCGGAAGATCAGGAAAGTGTAGCCCTGGTCGGTGCGCAAATCTTCGGCATAGCGGCGGATGCGGCGGCGGAAGGCGCTACGGGTTAAATCGTCGGCCGGCCAAGTCGGCTCCCACGGCGTGAGAAAATCGCGGCTTTGCTCGCGCAGCGCCGCCCACTCGCTGTAATCGGTGACCTGCGGCATGCGCAGCAGCACGCCATCGCCGGTGACGCTGGGCGTCGGATCGGAAAAATTAAGGGTACGGAAGAACGCCATTGCTCGTTACGCCGACTAACCGCTTATTCCCCGCAAGCGGAAATCCATACTAGCCGAAAAGTTGCGTCATCGCTTGCACCGGACAATCGGAAAGTTGGCCGTAATCTCCAATTCATGCAGCCTGACGCGTCAGCGATTCCGCGATCGCAGCCGCGTTTTCGAGCCCCGAGCCGAGCCCCAGCATCGAGATTGCCGGCTTGCCGCGGCGGATCAGCGCCCGCCCGGCCGCGCGAGCGCTGTCGACGGTCACCGACTCGACCTTCTGGATCAGTTCGTCGAGCGGCACCGGCCGCTTCCAGACGATCATCTGCCGGGCAAGTTGCGCGATACGATCGCCCGAGCTTTCCAGCGCCATCAGCAGCCCGACTTTCATCTGTGCTTTGGCGCGCGCGATCTCGGATTCGCAAATGGTCTCCGCCGCATTGGCGATCTCATCGACCACGAGACGCATCAGTTCGGTAGAGTCGTTGGCGTCGGTGCCGGCATAGAGGCCGAACATACCGATATCGGAATAGGGATAGTGGAAGGTGTAGACCGAATAGCACAGGCCGCGATTTTCCCGCGCTTCCTGGAACAGACGAGACGACATGCCGCCGCCGAGTATGCTGGTAAACATCTGCAAACTGTAAAGCGCGGGATCATCCTGCGAAACGCCGGGCAGCGCGAGCGCGATGTGCACCTGCTCGAGCTCTCGCTTTTCGACGCGGGTACCGCCGCCGAACCGCGCCGGCTCGGCGGCCGGGCCGGCCGGGCCGTCGAAGCTCGAAAAATTCTTCTCCACTTCGGCGACCACGGCGGCATGATCGATCGCGCCGGCGGCGCCGATCACAATGTCGGGTCCGCGGTACTGCCGCGCGAGATAGTGGCGTAGCTTGGCGCCGTCGAAACTCCGCACGGTCTTGGCGGTACCGAGGATCGAGCGGCCGAGCGGCTGCTCGGGGAAGGCAATGCTCTGCAGATGCTCGAACACGAGGTCGTCTGGTGTGTCGGCGACTGCGCCGATTTCCTGCACGATGACATTTTGTTCGCGTGCCAGCTCCTCGCGGTCGAAGGCCGGCTCCGACAAGATGTCGGCGAGCACGTCGAGCGCCAGCGGCACATCGGCGCGCAACACGCGCGCATAATAGGCGGTAGTCTCGGCGCCGGTTGCGGCATTGAGGTCGCCGCCGACCGCCTCGATCTCTTCGGCGATCTGGCGGGCGCTACGCCGCCGCGTGCCTTTGAATGCCATGTGCTCGAGAAAATGCGAGATGCCGTGCTCGTTCGGCCGCTCGTGACGGCTGCCGGAACTGACCCAGACGCCGAGCGAAGCCGTTTCCAGGTGCGGCATGGTGTCGGTCACCACGCGGATGCCGGATTTCAAGACGGTCACCGCGACGCTCATGCTGCCGCTCCTTCTTGCGCGGCACGGCTCGTTTGCAGAATGAAACGCTCGACCGCTGACTGATCGACCGGCAGCGCGGTGACGCGCTCCGGACGCTGATGAAGATCGGAAAGCCACTCCGGCAACGGCGGACGCACGCCGCAGGCCGCCTCGACCGCGTCCGGGAACTTGGCGGCATGCGCGGTGGAAAGCACCACCATCGGTTGGCTCGGATCGCGCTTTTCTTTCTCGGCGACGGCGATGGCGACCGCGGTATGCGGGTCGACAAAGTCGCCGGTTTCGTGGTGGACGGCACGGATGGCGGCGGCGACGTCCTCTTCGCTGGCGCTACCGGCGGAAAACAGCGTGCGGATTTGCGCTAACGCGGGTCCGGACAACGAAAAGCGCCGTGATTGCGCGAGCGATGCCATCAGGTTGCGAACCGCGCCGGCATCGCGGTCATAGGCGTCAAACAACAGCCGTTCGAAATTCGACGAAACTTGAATGTCCATCGACGGCGATGAGGTCGGCACCACGTTGTGTAATTCATAAACGCCGGTCGCCAGCGTGCGGGCGAGGATGTCATTGACGTTGGTGGCGATCACCAGGCGGTCGATCGGCAAGCCCATGCGCTGGGCCACGTAGCCGGCGTAGATGTCGCCGAAATTTCCGGTCGGCACCGTGAAGGCGATCTTGCGTGCCGGCGCGCCAAGCGCGACCGCGGCGGTGAAGTAGTAGACCGTCTGTGCCACGATCCGCGCCCAGTTGATCGAGTTGACGCCGGAAAGCCGCACCCGCTCGCGGAAGGCTGTGTTATTGAACATCCCCTTCACGATCGCTTGGCAGTCATCGAACGTGCCGTTGACCGCGATGGCGTGGATATTGGCGGCGGTCGACGTGGTCATCATTCGCCGTTGCACATCCGAGATGCGCCCGTGCGGGAACAACACCACAACGTCGAGCTGGTTGCGGCCGCCGAAGGCCTCGACAGCGGCGCCGCCGGTATCACCCGACGTTGCCACCGCGACGGTGCGGCGTTCGCCGCGCGCGGCGAGCGCGTGGTCCATCAGTTGCGCCAGGAGCTGCATCGCCAGATCCTTGAAGGCGAGCGTCGGGCCGTGGAACAATTCGAGCATAAACGTATTCACGCCGCTTTCGGCCAATGGCGCGACGGCGGGATGCCGGAAGGTGCCGTAAGCCTCGCGCGTCATGCGAGCGAGATCGGCTGCGGGGACCGCGTCGCCGGTGAAAGGCCGGATCACCTCGACCGCGACCTCGGCGTAGGGCCGCCCGGCGAAGCCGGCAATGGTTTCGCGCGTCAGCAGCGGCCAGGTTTCCGGCACGTAAAGGCCGCCGTCGCGGGCCAAGCCCGCGAGCATGACTTCGGTAAAGCCAAGTGCTGGGGCCTCGCCTCTGGTCGAGATGTGCTGCAACCGATGCCTTCCTCGCGCCCGG
>JASHSY010000313.1 GCA_030040825.1 Xanthobacteraceae bacterium | reverse complement strand
CGCAAGGAAGAGCTGTTGGTGCCGCCCGATCAGCTCAAGAAGATGTACGTGCTCCGCCGCATCCTCAATCCGATGGGGACGATGGACGCCATCGACTTCCTGCTCGACAAGCTGCGCAACACCAAGAACAATTCCGAATTCTTCGAGTCGATGAATACGTAGCGCATGACCTGGAAAAGCGGACGCCGGTTTTCCGGAAAGGTCATGCGCCACTAAGAAATCAGCCGCCAGTGGCGCTGGGTTGCCGCGCCGCGGCGAGTGCGCGTAAAAGCCCAGCGGCGTCGGTCACCGGCAGCGAGCAAGTCTCCCCAACACAGACGAACGCTTGCGGTTCGGCCGCGGCGCGCGCCTGCGCCAGCGCCGGATGTCTGGCCGGTAGCGCCCCCGCCGACGGCGCATGCAGCACGATACGGTCGATCGGCGGCAGTTTGCGCGCGGCGTTAAGGAGTTCTTCGCTGCGAAGCCCCTCGCCGGTCACCACGATCTCGGCGGCGCGCAGCCGCAGATCGATGGCGTTGAACAATTCCATGTGCATGAAAGCGTTCTCGACCGCGGCCGGCGCGATCGCCGCGATCAGCCGGTCCGCCTTGTCCCGCCAGCTATCGTCACCGGATAACAATGCGAGCCGCACGAGATTCTGTGCGGCAACCGCATTATGGTTCGGCGTTGCCTCGTCGGTGGTGGCAGCCGGCCGGATCACCAGCCCTTCGGCATCGGCGGCGGTGAGGTAATACGTACCGGTCTCGGCATTCGCGTAATCGCGGTCGAGCGCACGTTGCCAGGTAAGCGCCTGGTCGATGTATTTCTTCGCGCCGGTTGATTCATAGATTGCGAGCGCGGCGCGGATCATGGCGGCGAAATCGGAAGCGAGCCCCGGGAATTTGAGCTTGCCGTCCCGAAAGGAATGGCCAAGTCGGTCGCCCTTCGTCATCGTCCGCGCGATGAAGGCAAACGCCCGCTCCGCCATTTCGAGCCACGACGGCTCGTCGAGCATGCGGCTCGCTTCGGCAAGCGCTGCGATCATCAACCCGTTCCAGTCAGCGAGCACCTTGTCGTCAAGTCCGGGCCGGATACGGGCTCCTCGCGCGGCGAGAAGCTTTGCCCGCAAGGCGCCAAGCCGCGCTTCGTCGGCTTGGCTGCGCTCCTGCGGTTTGAGCCGGTTGAGAATGTTGTGGCCTTCGAAATTGCCCGCCGGGGTAACGTCGTAATGGCGGGCGAAGAATTGGCCATCTTCGCTGCCGAGGTGTTCGATCACCTCCGCATGCGACCAGACGTAGAATTTGCCCTCCTCGCCTTCGGAATCCGCATCGAGCGAGGCGCAAAATGCACCGTCGGGCGTGATCATTTCACGCTTAAGCCAGGCGACGGTTTCGCGGGAGCGCTGCCTGTACAGTTCCTTGTTGAACCGCAGATAGCCGATCGCCAGCAATTCGAGGAGTAGCGCATTGTCGTACAGCATCTTCTCGAAATGCGGCACCAGCCACCGCTCATCGACCGAATAGCGTGCGAAGCCGCCGCCGAGATGGTCGTAAATTCCGCCCTCGCAGATGTGGTGCAAGGTGACGTCGACGGCGGCGAAATAGCGGTTCTCGCCGGTGCGCAAGCCGCCTCGCCAAAGCAGCTCGAACAACGAGGCCTGCGGAAATTTCGGCGCCCCGCGGGTGCCGCCATTCACCGGATCGATAATGCCGCCGAGTTGGCGCGCGACGTTGTCGAGTTCAGCCAGCCCGATGGTGACTTTGCCGGCCGGTCGCGCCGCTTCGGCGAGCCGCGCCATCAGTGCTGCGCGATTGCGTTCGATTTTTTCCGGTTCCTCGCGAAAGACTCGCGCGATCTCCTGCAGCACGTCGACGAACGCGGCTTTGCCATAACGCGGGACGTTGGGGAAATACGTGCCGCCCCAGATCGGCTCGCCGGCGGGAGTGAGAAACATGGTCAGCGGCCAACCGCCCTGCTCGCCGAGATGATGCAGCGCCGCCATGTAGATCTGATCGATGTCGGGTCGTTCCTCGCGGTCGACTTTGATGTTGACGAACAGGTCGTTCATCACTCGCGCGGTCGCTTCGTCCTCGAAGCTTTCATGCGCCATCACATGGCACCAGTGACAGGCGGCATACCCCACTGACAACAGGATTGGCTTATTGGTTCGCTTTGCCTCGTTGAGCGCGTCGGGTCCCCACGCCCACCATGCGACGGGATTGTCCTTGTGTTGCAGGAGATACGGACTGGTTTCGTGCGCGAGGCGGTTTGCCTGATGCGCGAAAGCACGCGGTGACGTTGACATGGCTGCACCGTAGCAAGTAGCCCGCAGGCTGCGAAGCGCTCGCATGACATGGATTCGGCCGCTGACATCGGAAGTCCGCCAAACCATCTTCGCACTGTCCTCCGGCCGGCCGCCGGCGGCGATCGCCGTGGTGCGCGTGTGCGGCCCGCAGGCGCGGCTGGCGCTGGAAAAGCTCATTGGTCGCGTGCCGAAGCCGCGCCAGGCTGCTTTCGCCCGCGTGCGCGATCCCGACAACGGGGAGGTCATCGACGAGGCGCTGGCGTTGTGGTTTCCAGGACCACACAGTGAGACCGGCGAAGATATGGCCGAGTTGCAGGTGCACGGCGGGCCGGCGGTCATCGCCACCGTGTTCGCAGCGCTTGGTGCCATCCCCGGCTTTCGCCCGGCTGAGGCCGGCGAGTTCACTCGTCGCGCTTTCGACAACGGCAAGCTTGATCTAACCGAAGCGGAAGGCCTTGCCGATCTGATCGCGGCGGAAACGCCGGCGCAGCGGCGGGCGGCATTCCGCCAGCTCAAGGGTCAGATTGGCGACCGCGCCGAAGCCTGGCGGTCGCGCATCATCGAGGCATTGGCGCTGGTCGAAGCCCGCATCGACTTCTCGGACGAAGCCGATGTTCCGGAAAACCTCGTGGCGCCGGCATTACTTACCGTGCAGCATTTGCGCGCCGAAATTGCCGCTGTTTTGGCCGATAGCGGTCATGCCGAACGCTTGCGCGATGGCTTGGTCGTCGCCATTGCCGGGCCGCCGAATGCCGGCAAATCGACCTTGCTCAACCGGCTCGCGAAGCGCGAGGCAGCGATCGTCTCGCCGTTTCCGGGCACGACGCGCGACGTGATCGAAGTCCATTTCAATCTCGGCGACTATCCAGTGACGCTGCTCGATACCGCCGGCATGCATGAAGGCAGTGGGCCAGTGGAGCAGGAAGGTATCCGCCGCGCCAAAGCACGCGCAGAAGCCGCCGATCTGGTGCTATGGGTCACTGACGGATCAGCCATTGGCCCAGCAGTTGATAATATCGATAAAAAATCATTTATATCAAAGACTTGGATGGTGGCCAACAAGCTCGATTTAGCTGTGGATAAGCTGTGGATAAGCAATGAATCTCAATCCGCTGATTCATTCACAATTTCAGCCCTGACAGGCGCCGGGCTCGATCGCCTGGTCGCCGCGCTTTCTGCTTATGCCGCAGACTATTTCGCGGTTACCGAGAGTTCCATCGTTACGCGCGCGCGCCATCGCCACGCGCTGGAGGACACGGCCGCGGCGCTCGACCGTGCGCTCGCGCTTGGCGCATCGGGGCGCGAAGAACTCATTGCCGAAGAGCTGCGAGCGGCCGCTAATACGCTTGGGCGGCTGACTGGCCGGATTGACGTGGAAGATATTCTCGATGTTATTTTCCGCGAATTCTGCATTGGTAAATGAAGGGTAAACGCGGCGTCGGGCGGATGTTTCACGTGAAACATGGGCCGTTCGGGCCTCGATTTCGCAACCCGCCTCCGATAAAAACTCGCCATTATGGGAAGCCCGATGGATTCGGCCTTCGATGTGATTGTGGTCGGCGGCGGTCACGCCGGCTGCGAGGCTGCGGCGGCCGCGGCCCGCATGGGGGCACGCACGGCGCTGGTCACCCAGCGTTTCGCCACCATCGGCGCCATGTCGTGCAATCCCTCCATCGGCGGGCTCGGCAAGGGCCATCTTGTCCGAGAGATCGATGCGCTCGATGGCTTGATGGGCCGCGTGGCGGATGCGGCCGGCATCCAATTCCGCCTGCTCAATCGCCGCAAAGGTCCGGCGGTGCGCGGCCCGCGCGCGCAAGCCGATCGCAAGCTTTACGCGGCGGCGATGCAGGAAGCGCTGCGGCAGACGGCGAATTTGACGGTGATCGAGGGCGAGGTCGACGATCTACTGATCGCGGATTGGGTGACCGGCGTTGCCCTCAAGGATGGCCGCCGTGCGGGTGCAGCTGCCGTTGTGGTCACCACCGGCACGTTTTTGCGCGGCCTGATCCATATCGGTGAAAAGCAGATTCCGGCGGGCCGCGCCGGCGAGGCGCCGGCGCTTGGTTTGTCAAATACGCTGGAACGCGCGGGCTTTCAGCTCGGTCGGTTGAAAACCGGCACTCCACCGCGTCTTGACGGCCGCACCATCGATTGGACCGCGGTTACCATGCAGCCCGGCGACGATCCGCCGGAGCCGTTTTCCACCCTCACAACGAGGATCACCAACGCCCAAGTGGAATGCGGCATTACCCGCACCACACCGCAAACGCATGCGGTCATCCGCGCCAACGTGCATCGCTCGCCGATGTATTCCGGCCAAATCCAAAGCCGCGGCCCACGCTATTGCCCCTCAATCGAGGACAAGATCGTCCGTTTCGGCGAGCGCGACGGGCATCAGATTTTCCTCGAGCCGGAAGGCCTCGACGACGCCACCGTCTATCCGAACGGCATCTCGACAGCATTGCCGGAGGAGGTGCAACACGCTGTCGTCGCTTCTATTCCCGGCCTCGAAAATGCGCGCGTGATGCGGCCGGGTTATGCCATCGAATACGATCACGTCGATCCGCGTGAACTGCATCCATCGCTAGAAACGAAGCGTCTGCGGGGTTTATTCTTAGCCGGCCAGATCAACGGTACGACTGGCTACGAAGAGGCTGCGGCACAGGGACTTCTTGCAGGGCTCAACGCTGCGGCGCGGGCCGGCGGCAGTGGGCCAATCGTGTTCGACCGCGCCGAAGCGTATCTCGGCGTAATGGTCGACGACCTGGTGACGCGGGGTGTGACCGAGCCGTACCGAATGTTCACCTCGCGCGCCGAATACCGTCTGACGTTGCGCGCCGACAATGCGGATCGACGTCTGACCGATCGGGGCATTGCGCTCGGCTGCGTCGGCGCCGAGCGCGCGGCGGCGCATCGTGCGAAGACCGTTGCGTTACGAGATGCTCACGCGATGACCCGAGCGCTTTCGCTCACGCCCAACGAGGCCGCCCGGCATGGCGTTGCCTTGCGCAAGGATGGTCAGCGCCGTTCCGCGTTCGAGCTATTGTCGTATCCAGATTTCGGCATTGCGGATCTGGCACGGATCTGGCCGCAGCTTGGCGGGCTTGACGCCAAGATCGCCGAACAGCTCGAAATCGACGCGAAATACGCGGTTTATCTCAATCGCCAGAAGGCGGACGTCGAATCCTATCGGCGCGACGAGAGCCTCGTCCTGTCCGACGACATCGACTACACAACGGTCGCCGGGCTCTCCAACGAAGCGCGCCACAAGCTGCAAACGCATCGGCCGCGCACCGTCGGCCAAGCGGGCCGCATCGACGGTATGACACCGGCGGCGCTCACGTTGCTGGCGGCGCATTTGCACCGGCAGGGCCGCAAGCCCAACCGTGGCACGGCATGAGCGCGGACGATCACCGCACATCACGCGGAGTTTCTGTACGACCGGCCGAACTCATCAAGGACCGGACGCGTGCGCTGGCGCTTACCCCTGTTTCACGTGAAACACTTGACCGTTTGGACCGTTTCGTCGGGCTGCTGCTCACGTGGCAGCTGCGCATCAATTTGATTGCACCATCGACCGAAGCAAAAATCTGGACGCGGCATGTCGCCGACTCGTTGCAACTCATTCCGCTGGCGTCAGGTGCGCGCATCTGGGCCGATCTCGGCAGCGGGGGAGGGTTCCCCGGCTTGGTTATTGCCTGCGCGCTGGCGGACGCACCGGGAGCGCACGTCCACCTGGTCGAGAGCACCGGCAAAAAGGCGGCGTTCCTGCGCGAAGCAGTGAAACTTGTCGGCGTGCCGGCGACTGTGCATGCCGTGCGGGTCGAGGATTTCGTCAAAGCGCCGCCCGGTGTGATCGAGGTCGTGACCGCGCGGGCGCTGGCGCCGCTGCCAAAACTCCTAACCCTGGCAAATCCGCTGTTGACAAGCGGGAGTTTTGCGTTGCTTCCCAAGGGTCAAGATGTGGAGTCTGAATTGACCGAAGCCGCTAAATGTTGGAAGATTCAAGCCAGTCTGGCCCCAAGTCGGACTGATCCGAAGGCTCGAATTGTGATCGTGCGTGGTCTTGAGCCAGCGCTTCGGCCCGCGAGTGGGGGATGATTCTGGCTTTACGGTCCGCTCAGAAAGGGGTCGGCGGCATGAGTGACGTGGAGTCCCCGCAGCAGTCGTCTCCGGCTGCCGAAATCTCATCCTTTCCGCGCGCACAGCCGATTGCCGCTGTCCGCCCGCCGCGCGTGCTGGCGGTTGCCAACCAGAAGGGCGGTGTTGGCAAGACCACGACCGCGATCAATCTCGGCACCGCACTTGCTGCCATCGGCGAAGATGTACTGATCATCGATCTCGATCCGCAGGGCAACGCCTC
>JASHSY010000312.1 GCA_030040825.1 Xanthobacteraceae bacterium | reverse complement strand
ATTTCGTGCGCCACGATTCAGGGCCGGCGCCCGCCGCGGATATCAAGCCGCCGTGGTATTCGCTGACGCATAATTTCGTCATGGAAGGCGGCGAGGCGCTCCTGCCGCGCGCGCCGATCACCGGCAAAGCCGAAGGGGATCGTCCGCAAATTCCGCACCTCGAACGGGTCTGAGATTCCTCGAGGCGAGCGCACGACTTTAGCGCGTGTAATTTGCAATCCGTCCGGCCGTGAGGTTTCGATGAAGGCCGGTAGCGCGGCGTAGGGGTCAGACGGCGACGTTGTCGATCAGCCGCGTTTTGCCAAGACGAGCTGCAACGAGCAGACGAATTGGTCCCTCGCGGCGTGCGCTGATCGGCGCGAGCGTATCGGCGTGGCGGGCTTCCAGATAATCGAGCGCGAAGCCGGCTCCAGCGATCGCGGCGCGGCCGTCTTCAAGAACGCGGTTTATCGGTCCGCCCGCGGCGATGCTTCGGGCACAATCGCTAAGCACGCGGTACAGGACTGGCGCCGCGGTGCGCTCTTGCGTTGAGAGATACGCATTGCGCGAGGAAAGCGCGAGGCCGTCCCTCTCGCGGATTGTCGGCGCACTTACAACGCGCGTGTTTAGATCGAGGTCGCGCGCAAGCTGGGTGACGACTTTCAACTGCTGATAATCTTTTTCCCCAAACACCGCGATGTCCGGCCGGCATTGAATGAAAAGTTTGGCCACGACGGTGGCCACGCCGGAGAAAAAGTGCGGCCGGAATGCATCCTCCAGGCCGACCATCGCCGGGCCTTCCGGCACGACGCGTGTCGCAAACCCGGACCGGTACATCGTTTCAACCGATGGAGACCAGACCAGATCGGTTTTTACCGCGGTAAGCTGGGATATGTCGCGGCGCAATATACGCGGATAGTTTGTAAAATCTTCATGCGGCGCAAATTGTGTCGGATTAAGAAAGATTGAGACGACCACACGGTCGGCGCGGCGGCCAGCAAGTTTAACCAGGGAAATATGGCCGGCATGTAACGCGCCCATGGTCGGTACCAAAGCAATCGTATCTCGGTGCGAGCGCCACAATGCCAGCGTGCGGTTTAGCGCCGGCAAATTATGCACGACGCGCGGCCGCCGAAGCTTTGGTGTTGCGGAAATTCTGGCCATGGCGTTGCAGCACAAGCACACCGGGTACGTTTTAACGGTGCACCGGGTGGTTAATGATTAACTTAACGCGACCGATGCTGTATCTTGATTCTATCTGTTGCAAGCTGGAGAACGACCGCCACGCTGAGGGCACGTACCCATGTTGATGCAGACGGATATTGGAAAACCGTTCTCGGCGCATGTGATTGTCCTTGGCAACGAAAAAGGCGGATCTGGTAAGTCGACTACGGCTATGCATGTTGCCGTCGCGCTGCTCCAGGCCGGTCAGCGCGTCGCCACAATCGATCTCGATTCCCGCCAGCGCAGTTTTACCCATTACGTTGAGAATCGGCGCGATTGGGCCACGCGCGCAGGCATCAAACTTGAGCATCCCCGTCATTTCTGCGTTGCCCGCGGCTTCGGCGTGCGGCTTGATGAGATCGAGGCGCAAGAGTTTGCCGCTTTCGCCGAGGCCGTTAGCGCCGTGGAGCAGACCCACGATTTCGTCGTCATCGATACGCCGGGTACCGATTCATATCTCATGCGGCTTGCCCATTCGATGGCCGACACGTTGATCACACCGCTTAACGATAGTTTTGTCGATTTCGACGTGCTTGGGATTGTGGACCCGACCACTTTCGAGCTTACAGGCGTGAGTCATTACGCCGAAATGGTACGCGAAGCGCGCCGGCAGCGCCGGCTAGTTGACGGCGGTCTGACCGATTGGGTCGTCGTGCGCAACCGCCTATCGACGCTTGGCTCGCGCAACAAGCGGCTGGTCGGCGCAGGCGTTGAGGCGCTTTCCAAGCAACTTGGTTTCCGCACGGCCGACGGTTTTGCCGAACGTGTGGTGTATCGGGAATACTTTCCGCGCGGCCTCACCGCGCTCGACGACATCGACGAAAGCGTCCTTGGCCAGCGCGTAAGCCTGTCGCATGGCACCGCGCGCGACGAAGTCAAATGTCTGATCGACGCGCTAAAGCTTCCGATTGACGACCGCGGCAGGCGTCGCGCTGCAGCGCGGGCGGAGTGGGCTGCCTCGGTCGACAAGCCGCTCGATACTCACGACCTTCTCGGCTAGCATCAATTGTCGCGACGCTGGCGGACGCTTCGCCGCCCATTGCGCGGGTTGCGGCAGCACGCCACCTTATGGCGGGGTTTTGCGGTCCCCGCAAAGGCGTTAGCCATGGACAAAGACCGGTCGAGCCAAGCGCCCGCGCCGAGTACTGAATCGGCCCGCGGCGCCGCATCCGAGCCCGCACACGCTACCTCCTCGCGTGCCGAGCTCGATGCCTTTCTCTCGCGGGTCGGTGAGCTCGGCGCCTCGGCCAAGGTGGGTCTGCGCGGGCGACTTGTATTCGCACTCGATGCGACCATGAGCCGGCAGCCAACATGGGACCAGGCCTGCGTGCTGCAATCCGAAATGTTTCGGGAGGCGGCTGCGACCGGCGGCCTTGACATCCAACTTGTGTATTACCGCGGACTTGCGGAATGTCGCGCCTCGCCGTGGATTACTGAGCCGCAGCGGCTCGGCAAATTAATGTCGCATATCGATTGCCGTGGCGGTCACACGCAAATTGCCAAGGTGCTCGCGCATACGCGGCGGGAGAACGACCGGGGTAAAATCGGCGCATTGGTATTTGTCGGCGACGCCATGGAGGAGCCGCTCGACGACCTTTGCGCACGTGCCGGTGAGCTTGGTTTGCGGAGTATTCCGGCCTTTATGTTTCAGGAGGGTTACGATCCCGTTTGCGAACAGGCGTTCCGCGAAGTCGCCCGCCTTACGCGCGGCGCTTATTGCCGCTTCGCTCCGGGCGCCGCGCATGAACTACGTGAGCTCTTGCGTGCGGCGGCCGCATATGCCGCCGGCGGCATGAAGGCGCTTGCCGATCTGCACGCGAAGCACTCGTCCGGCGCAACGCGGCTCATCGAGCAGCTGAAATAGCCATGCCATTCCTTCTCGGCGTCGTCGTTCTTATCCTGCTGTTGTGGGCCGCCAATGCCTTTTCCAAGGCCGATCCCAAACAAGCGGCGCGAATTTTGCGCCTCGTCGGCGCTGCCGTTGCGCTGCTATTCGCCGGATTTCTCCTGTTGCGCGGAGAAATCGGTGCTGCCGTGCCGGTTGGGGCCATAGGGCTCGGCCTGCTCGGCTGGAGATTGCCTTGGCCTGTGGTTTTCGGGCAACGAACGCAAAAAACCCCCGGTCAGGCGTCGCGCGTGCGCTCCGCATTCATGGAAATGGAGCTTGATCACGACACCGGCGCAATGCGCGGCCGCATTCTCGCCGGAAAATACGAAGGCATGTCGCTCGACGCGCTCGATATCCGGACGCTGGCCAGCTTGATCGCCGACATCGATAGCGATAGTCGCCAATTGCTAATGGCTTATCTTGACCGCCGGGAGCCCCGCTGGCGTGAACACGCGCAATACGATGCGGCAGCGGGGGAGGGAAGCCGTGCCGCGCCGGGCGGCAAAATGACCGAAGAGGAAGCTTATCAGGTCCTTGGCATTGCGCCCGGGGCGAACGCCGACGAGATCGGACGTGCTCACCGCTCGCTCATGAAGAAACTGCATCCCGATCAGGGGGGCTCGACGTATCTCGCGGCCCGGGTCAATCAAGCCAAGGATATTTTGCTTCGCCGCCATCGCTAAGATTCCCTTAGAACTCTCGCTGACATCCCGTTCCGGTCTGACGTTCCGCCCCAATTCCGGTTAGTTTTTCACCGTCATGCATGCGATATCGCTGCGCTTGAGTTGCCTGCAGGCAGCTTCGGCCATTGCTCGATCAAAGCCGGCAAACCGCGCGCGGTAGAGGGCCTTGTCGCCTTTTTGCACGCGTTCGGTGAACGCGTCCGCCGAGGCAAGCATCGTAGGCGCCTTGAGTTGCGCGGCGCTCAGGTGCTGCTTGGCTTCTTCCTCGCCGTCAAATGCGCCGATCTGAATGATCCATCCGCCCCGCGCATGCGCTGCAGGGGCGGGCGTCATTGCCTTGGCGAGTTCGATTTTGGCAGCTTCTATTTTCGTGGCCTCGGTTTTTGCCGGCTCGGCTTTTGTGGCGTCGGTCTTTGCAGCGTCGGATTTTACCGGCGCGATTTTTGCTGACGCGACGATTGCGGCTGGTTCGGTCGAACTGACCGCAATCGTGCCGGGCATTTCGGCTTTCGGAGCTCCTGGCGCGCGAACTGGTATGGCGGCGATCGGTTGCGGCAAAGAAGCCGCGGGCGGTTGCGGCGCGGATGGGGCGACCGGTACTAAATTCGGCAACGGCGACAGCGCGCCCGGCTGCGCCGGCGCGGTGCGATACGACACCGTCTTGACTATCACGGGCTGAATCGGATCGCTGGAGCCGACGGTTGCTTGGGCGGCTGAATTTGCCGGTGCCGGCGCCGCGCGCGAGGCCAATGGCGCGGCGGCGAACGCGATCGGCTGCAGCACGTGTCGCGGATCGGATTTCTCCGCGACGGCGGTCGCGGCCTGCTTGACCGAAGCCTCTTTGATGTGGGCGCCGATCAGGTCGCGCATCCGGGCGTCCCGCTCCGCGGCCGATCGCCCGCCGAGCACAACGGCGACGATGTAGCGCCCATCGCGATGGACCGAAGTGACGAGGTTAAATCCCGAGGCGCGGGTATATCCGGTCTTGATGCCGTCGACGCCGCCGACGACCCCGAGCAGATGATTATGGTTGCGCATCTCGCGACCGCGGTAGACGAATTCGCGCGTCGAGAAGTACTTGTAGTATTGCGGAAACCGCTCCTGGATATCGCGGCCCAGCAAGGCCTCGTCGCGCGCGGTGGTCACCTGATCGTCATCCGGGAGGCCGGATGCGTTGACGTAGGTGGTATGGGCCATGCCCAGCGCGCGGGCCTTTTGCGTCATCAGCTTGGCAAAGGTCTCCTCGTCGCCGCCGAGGTTTTCGGCAATGCTCACCGCCGCGTCGTTGGCGGATTTCGTCACCACCGCTTTGATAGCGTCCTCAACGGCGATGGTTTGGCCGGGCTTGAGTCCGAGTTTGGTGGGAGCCTGCTCGGCCGCGTGTTCGGAGACCTTGAGGCGGCTATCCAGCCTGATTTTGCCGGCGTCGAGGCGCTCGAACAGCAGATAGAGCGTCATGATCTTGGTCAGCGACGCGGGATGACGCGGAGCATCGGCGTTGGACGCGGACAATACCCTGCCGTCGTTACCATCGACGACGATCGCGGCGGTGGGCGGGGAATAACTCGGCGCGCGTGC
>JASHSY010000311.1 GCA_030040825.1 Xanthobacteraceae bacterium | reverse complement strand
GTCAGCGCGCCGGCATAGACCAGGAGATAGACAAGAAGGAACAGGCCGACCAGCAGCGCCGCCGAACGCCGCCGGTTAGATTGGATATGACTGTAGAGTCCGTAGGCGGCCATGGATCGTCACGCGTGAGAACGGTTAGGCTCTGCCGCAAACCGTGCACGATCCCTCCCCCCTTGCGGCCCACCTCCGCTCGCTCGGCGAGCTTCGGCGGGTTTGAGTCCGCCGAAGCGCGTCGGCGCGAAGGCGGAGGGAGGGTCGGGAGGGGGGCCGGAAGCTTGTATGTGCGCCGGCTTTGCCGTGCGCGCTACCCCTACCCCTAACCCCTCCCCGCAAGGGGGAGGGGAACATAATGAGCGTTCTGCGCCGCCTTGCCTCATGATGCTGGCTAGAACTTGACGGCCGGCGCTTGGCTCGCGGTCTTGCGGTCGTCGCCGAGGTCGAAGAATTCCTTCGGCACAAAGCCGAAAGCTGCCGCGAACAAGGCGGCCGGAAAGCGCTGGATGCCGGTGTTGTATTCCTGCACGGCGTTGTTGAAGAAGCGCCGCGCGGCGGCGATTTTGTTTTCGATGTCGGTCAGCTCGGCCTGTAATTGCTGGAAATTGGTGCTGGCCTTGAGGTCCGGATAGGATTCGGCGAGTGCGAATAATTGGCGGAGCGCGCCGGTCAGCATGTTCTCGGCTGCGGCCTGCTGCGCCGGGCCCTGTGCAGCCGCCGCCACGTTGCGCGCCTTGACGACTTCATCGAGGGTGCCGCGCTCGTGTGCGGCGTAGCCCTTAACCGTTTCGACCAGGTTGGGAACGAGGTCATGGCGCTGCCGCAACTGCACATCGACATCGGCAAAAGCGCCGTTGACCCGTTGCCGCATGGCGACGAGGCCGTTGTAGACCGAGATCACCCACACAATCAGGACGACAATTACGGCAATGACAATCAACGTCGAAGCGCTCATCGCGGCTTTCTCCTGCGCGCCTTTGGACTGGACATTAAATAGGAAATAGGGTCGTTGCCCGCCAACGTTAAGGTTGACCGAGGATGAATATCGCGCCGCACCTGCTTGTCCGTTAGAACAACCGGACAAGCAGGATACGCGGTATGTCTGAGCAACATCTCGGTTTTCTTCCGCCCAACGGCGCAACGGCGCAAGCGGTGCTTGAGAGGGCCACTGCCGACGATGCGGCCAAGGCTGTCACGGTGCCGGTCGTCGACGCTCCCACAATAGTGGCTGATGCCGATCGCGCTCAGCTCGATCGCGATATTGCCGCCATCGAAAAAGCTTCTGCCGCGCTCCGCCGCGCCGACCCGGCGATGGAAACCTGGACCGATGCCCCGCCGGTCAGCGTGCAAAAGCTGCGGCCGGTATGGCTGCTGATCGGTGTGCTGTGGTTGTCCACGGCGCTGATCACCATGGGCGCGGTGTTTGCGATCTCGGCGCTAGTCCGCTGAATTTTTTGTTCAACGGGGCGTGACGAGAATGGCCGGGTTCGCCCGGCCATTTTTGTTTCTCCGGCAGATCGAATTGATGTACGCCGTTTATTGTTTCACTGCCCGTTCACCCGACCTCGCCTTGATCGGTCGACCTCGCCTCGCGCGGCGGGGAGAGGTGAAATACGTTTCGGTTTTTTAGGAAGCGCGGCTCAGTACGCGTTCCGATAGGCGGTGCGCGAGAGCACCGTGCGGACGATGATTTTCAGGTCGAGCCAAAGCGACCAGTTGTCGATGTAGGACAGGTCGTACTTGATGCGGTTGCGCATCTTTTCGTCGGTATCGGTCTCGCCGCGGTAGCCGTGGATTTGCGCCCAGCCGGTGATGCCGGGTTTGACATTGTGCCGGCGCGCATAGAGCGAAATGCGGCACTGATAATCCTCATCCAGCGGCAACGGATGCGGGCGCGGGCCGACCAGCGACATGTCGCCGGTGAGGACATTGAACAGCTGCGGAACCTCGTCGATGTTCCACCGCCGCAGCCATGCGCCGACGCGGGTCAGGCGCGCATCGCCGCGTTTGGCTTGTCGGCCGCCGTCGTCAAGCGTGTGCATGGTGCGAAACTTGATGATGCGGAACGGCTGCTGGTTGAAACCGTAGCGGCGCTGCACGAAGAAGATCGGACCGCGGCTGTCGAGCTTGATCAGTACGGCAACGATCAGCAATAGCGGCGTCGCCGCCAACAGCGCGCCCGCTGCCAGCGCCAAATCGAATATCCGCTTCTGGACGATTTCGAAGCGGGTGAGGGCGCGGCGGGTGACTTGCAGGCTGTTGACCGGCCCGAGCGTCGAAATCTTGACCTCGTCGAACTTGTGCAGAATCGGCGCGGGACCGAGATGAATCTCGACCGGCAGCGCCAAAAACGTCTCGGCGCAGCGCTCGATGGTTTCGGCCGCCGACCATGGCATCAGGATGTAGACGGCGTCGGGGGCGAGGCTGCGGACGCTGGCCGCCGCCTCGGCAAGGTCGCGGTCGAGCATCGCGCGCCGCAGGTCGTCCGGCGCGCTGCCGGCGACCGGCGTCATGAAGCGGCAGCCGACCACGTTGATGCCGAGCGTCCACGGCTCGTAGCGGTTGATGAAGGCGCCGATGTCGGCGCCGGTGCCGACCAGGAAGATGCGCTGCGCCGACAGGAGGCCGGCGCCGCGGGCCAGCGCGGTGACGCGCACGATCACGTAGCGAAACACGATCAGCGCGACGAGTGTCGTCACGTAGAACAGCACGATCCAGCCGCGCGAATACTCGCTGCTGATCTGGGCGAGGAAGCCGAGCATCAACAGGCCGATCAGCGTGACGTTCCACAATTGGATGGTGCGCCGGGCGTGCGGCTTGAAGTTGAAGAAGTTCGGCAGCCGGTATTCGCGCCGGAACAGATTGGAGATGGCGAAGATGCTCGCCGCCAGGACGCCGCCCTGGAAGAACGAAGGGACGTCGCCGCGATGGCCGTGCACCGCGAGGCTGAACGCGATGCCGGTGGCGACCGACATCGCCAAGATCAGCGCGATGTCGGCGAGAAAGATCGCGGCGGAAAACGTGCCGCGCGACAGCACTGCCCAACCGCGCAGCACCCGCCGGGTCTGCGGCCGCGAGGCAAGCGTGTAATTCTGCTGCGTAATCACGGCGGCCTGTCCTGCGACATTTTTCCCGGCCGCTGCCCCGATATGGGACAGCGCGGGTGTCACAGCCTCACCATGGCCAAAACCATGCCAGCGCCGGAGAGCGCGGAGGGGGCGGGAAATTCAAGGGGTGGAAGGGGTTATTAGGGTTAATGGGGAGCCGACGGGTGGGGTCTTCACAATCGTCCCCCACCCCGCCGCTCGGGTTGTTCGCGGTCGCGCCGCGAGAACGACGAGCTGTTGCCGTCACCCTGGGCGCGGCCCGAGCGAAGCGGCCTGTCATCCTTGGAGGCTCGCTTGCGCTCGCACCTCAGAATGATGGGTTTTCAGGATGACGGGTTTCATGGTCTGCCGGACTAGTCATTGCTGGGTTGGAGCTACCAAGCCATAGTGAGCTGCACTTGCGCATGGACCACCGCATCATTTTCGAAGCACGGCGCCGACGTGCCTTTGGTCCGGTGGTGACGATGGAGTGAAACGGTCAGCGATGCAGGGCAAGGTCGCGCTCGAAGAACATGTCGGCATCGAGGAAACCGCGAGCAATTTCGGCACGCCGTTTCCGGATTCCGTCTGGCAGGAACTGAAAAGCCGCCTGGTCGACGTGCAAGACCGGCGGCTCAAGCTGATGGACCGGTACGGCATCGAGATAATGCTGTTGTCGCTGAACGCGCCGGCGGTGCAAGGCATTGCCGATCCGACGCAAGCCGCCGAGGTTGCGCGCAAGGCAAACGAGTTCATGGCGGACAACGTGCGCAAGCGGCCCGACCGTTTCCAGGCGCTGGCGGCGCTGCCGATGCAGGATCCGGAGCGAGCGGCGCGCGAGCTTGAGCGTTGCGTCAAGGAGCTCGGGTTTTGCGGCGCGATGGTCAACGGCTTTTCGCAAGTTCGCGACGCCGACACCACGGTTTATTACGATCTGCCGCAATACCGGCCGTTTTGGGCTGAGGTCGAGCGGCTCGATGTGCCGTTCTATCTGCATCCGCGCAATCCGCTGCCGCGCGATGCCAAAATCTACGACGGTCATCCCTGGCTGCTCGGCCCGGTGTGGGCATTCGGGCAGGAGACTGCGGTGCATGCGCTCCGCCTGATCGGTTCCGGATTATTCGACGCGCACCCGCGGCTGCAAATCGTCCTCGGTCATCTCGGCGAGAATCTGCCGTACGGGCTGTGGCGGGTCGACAACGCCAACGCTTGGGTGCCCCAGCGCAGCAATTATCCGGCCAAACGGCCGATCCGCGATTATTTCCGCGAGAATTTTCACGTCACGACGTCAGGCAACTTCCACACGCCGTCGCTCATTGCCGCGATGGCCGAGCTTGGCGCCGACCGGATCATGTTCGCGGCCGACTGGCCGTTCGAGGATATCGATCGGGCCGCCGATTGGTTCGACAACTGCCCGATCAGTGAGAACGATCGGATCAAGATCGGCCGCATCAATGCGCTGCGGTTGTTCAAGCTGGGCAGCAAAGGAGAAAGTGCGTGAAGCTAGTTCGCCGCTTGAAGCGTCAGCTTCTCGCAAGGGAACGTAACTGCATTTCACCTCTCCCCGCCGGGCGGGGAGAGGTCGCGCGCTTAAGCGACGGGTGAGGGGGCGTTGCCGCGATACTGAGCCTAACGATTAGGCCCCCTCATCCC
>JASHSY010000310.1 GCA_030040825.1 Xanthobacteraceae bacterium | reverse complement strand
GTGTTCGTCATGTACTCCTATTCAGGTTGGAACGCGGCGACCTATATCGTCGGCGAACTGCGCGAACCGAGCCGCAATCTGCCGCGAGCATTGTTCGCCGGCACCGGCATTGTCGTCGCGCTTTACGTTCTGCTCAACGCGGTCTTTCTGCTGACCACGCCAATGCATGAATTGGCCGGCCAGATCGATGTGGCTGTCATCGCCGGCAAGCATGTATTCGGCGAATTTGGCGGACGCATTGTCGGCGCGCTGATCTGCCTTGGACTGGTTTCCTCGATCAGCGCCATGACCTGGATCGGACCGCGCGTGACCATGACCATGGGCGAAGACATGCCTCTTTTGCGCATCTTCGCGCGCAAATCCCGGCACGGTGTGCCGGCAATCGCTATCGTTTTTCAGCTGCTGGTGGCGAACTTGCTGTTGCTGACCCAGAGCTTCGAGGCGGTGCTGGATTTCATCCAATTCAGCCTTGCCTTCTGCTCCTTTTTTACCGTATTGGGCGTCATCAAAATGCGCATCAGCCACCCCAAATTAGCCCGTCCCTATCGCGCCTGGGGCTACCCGGTGACACCGATCATTTTCCTCAGCGTGACGCTTTTCATGATGTATTATCTTGTGGTCAACCGGCCGCTGCAATCACTTGCCGGCGTCGCCATGATGACGGTCGGGCTGGTCATTTATTATGCCTCTCGCCCGATAGCGAATATGCCCGCGGACGTCTCCGAAACGGTGGCCTGAAGCAATATGCCGATAACCCTGTCTAGAACGCTGGCCGTCGTGTTGACGGCGGCCACGCTGGCCGCTGTGGCGCCGGCGCACGCCGCCGAGGCGGTATCGGCCGACGACACTGCAAAATTTCTCGCCGGCATGCCGCCGGCGGCGGATTCGCCGCTTGCTGCGCTGACCCGGGACCCGGCCTGGCAGCAGCATGCGCACACGCTCGACTCAATCTTCGCCCGCGAGGACAAGCGGACACTATCCAAGGTCCGCGCCTTTTCCCGCCAATATCTGACCGACAAGCATGACACCATGCTGTACATGTTCAGCGGTCCGGATTTCCTCTACGCGACCTCGTTTTTCCCGAGCGCGTCGACTTATGTTTTGGCGGGCCTGGAACCGGTCGGCGACGTGCCGCCGCTGACGAGTTTGTCGCGCGGAGCGATCGACGGCTCGCTGTACAGCCTGGAACGCTCGATGGGGACGCTGCTCAACTACAGCTTCTTCATCACCAAGAACATGAAGACGCAATTGCACGAGGGTCCCATCAACGGAACGCTGCCGATCCTTTTTGTATTTTTGGAGCGCACCGGCAAGACCGTCCACGAGGTGACGTATGTCGGCCTCGACAAGGAGGGCAACGTCCAAACGCCGAATGCCAATGACAAAACCGGCAGGCATTTGCCGCCGACCGGCGCTCCGGGAATAAGGATCGTCTTTTCCGACGGCTTCGGGCCGAAACAGACGCTCTATTATTTCGGCACCAACATCGCCGACGGCTCGATCGAGCACTCCGGGTTTTTGGCGTTCTGCAAAAAACTCGGGACCGCCGATAGCTTCATCAAGAGCGCCTCCTATCTCTTGCACACCGGCGGCTTCAATACAGTGCGCAATATGCTGCTCAAGCAGAGCGCAACGATCTTGCAGGACGACAGCGGCATTCCGCTTGCTTATTTCGACCGGCGGCAATGGCGTCTGCAGCCGTTTGGCCGCTATGTCGGCCCGCTGCGGATTTTTGGCAACTCGTATCAGCCGCGCATGACCGAATTGTTTGCCAATGGTCATGCCATCCCGATCGATTTTGGCATCGGCTATCGCTGGCAACAAAACGAGTCCAATCTGCTGCTGGCGCAACGCACCGCGGCGGCAACGAGCGACAACGAGTTAGCGCCGCCTTTACCGGCTGCGCATAAAGTTCGGGGCAGCCAATCGCGGAAAAAGGGACGCGCGGCGGGCGGCGGACCCCAAACTAACCGCAATGGCGCCGATGCCGACGCCACCGGCTCGTTAGGCTGCCGGATAGCGGGAATTTTCCCGTTTTGTTCGGATCGTCCGGCATCGGCACCGTCAAAGCCAAACTGGTAATGCGCCGCATTGGGGACACGATCATCGGCGAAATTAGGCATGTCGGGGTGGGGGAACAGTGCCAAATACGGTCCGCGGACCATCGCCGTACGCGTTGCATAAACCCGCTACGAGCGCGGTTGGCATTGCGCGCGCGCGTCATTTCCATGGCGACCCGACGGTTGGCCGGCGGCTCGAACGGGCCGGCGGTCACGTTCGAGTTCCGGCCACCCGCAAGCCCGCCTCCCGCTTCAATACTTTGCGCGACGCCGTGGAGCACAATCTGCTCCAGATTTCCGCGGTGCTATTCTTTGTCGGTGCGGTCGGCTGGTGCTGGCTGATTTTCAACGAATTCCGTTCCAGCTGGTCGGCTCCGACAAGCTCGACCTATACCGCGACGACGAAGCCTGACGCGAACGTCGGAAAATCCGACGAGGTTGGCAGTTCCGCTTATGAGCGCATCGATCATCCGCTGGCGGTCGCTACGCCATATCCAAGCCTCCCGAGCACCGAAAGTCCGGCAAGCGTGGTCGCTCGCGAATGGAACAGGCTGGAGCGCTTCTTCGAGGGCGGACGCAACCCGGCAAAACAAATAGCGAAAGCCCCGAACGCGAAGCCGCCGCTGCGCGTCGCCTCGCTGGAAAGAACCGCACCGGCGGTCGCGCCGCCCCGGTCGCCGCTCAATACCGGAGCGGTGACGACAATGGTGGATTTCGCCACCGCCCCGTTTCCGTATCACGGCACCATGCCGGGATCGGACCGCCCGTTCTTGAATGTCGCGGACAACGGCCGGCTGGGGCACACGAATTTCCGCGGCCACATTCTTTGGGAGTCCAGCACCTTCAGCGACGACCGGGTGCTGTTGCACATTCCGCCTGGATTCGATCCGCGGCGGCCTGCGGTCATGGTGGTTTACTTCCACGGCCACGGTGCCGACCTGGCGCGCGACGTGCGTGACCGGCAGCGGCTGCCGGCGCAGATCACCGCCTCGGGCGCCAATGTGGTGCTGGTGGCGCCGCAATTTGCCTTTGACGCTGCCGATTCAAGCTCCGGTAAGTTTTGGGAGCCCAATGGATTTAAACGCTTCCTCGATGAAGCGGCGGTCAAACTTGCCAAGCTTTACGGCGATCCGCGCACCGCGTTTACCTTCGCCAGAATGCCGATCGTAATCGTCGCCTATAGCGGCGGCTTCGGCCCCACGCTATCGGTCCTCGATCGCGGCGGCGTCGGCTCCCGCGTGCGCGGCCTGATCCTGCTCGATGCGCTTTACGCTGGGATTGACAAGTTTGCCGACTGGATCGCCAAAAACCGCTCCACCTTCTTCGTCAGCTCCTACACACCGCACACCGCCTACCACAACGCCGACCTCGAGCGGCTGTTGCGCGATCGGTCAGTGCCCTATAGCTCGGAACTGCGGCGCAATCACTTGCAAGGCATGGTCACCTTCCTGCCCACCGGCGACATTTCGCACCGCGATTTTGTGACCCACGCCTGGACAGACAATCCGGTTACCGACATTTTGAACCGCATGGACGACGTCGATCCGAAGGTGCTGACCGCACGTTCGGGCTCACCGCTTTTCACCGCATCGGTTGGGGCAACGCACAACTAGATTGATCGGTGCCGGGCCGCCGCATATTGCCAGCGGCAAAGGCGGCGAATATCAAAAGCACCAAGATCCATCGGCCTCGCGGGGGCGCGGTATGCTTTGGCATATCTTTGACGATGCGCCGGAACGAACGCGCGGTAAAGCGGCAGGCATGTATGTCATCCTGCTCGCCGCCAACGTCGCGGCGTGGCTATGGGCATGGGCCGAATTCCGCGACAATCCGTTGCTGCTCGGCACTGCCTTCCTCGCTTACAGCTTCGGGCTACGTCATGCGTTCGATGCCGACCACATCGCGGCGATCGACAACATCACCCGCAAATTGATGCAGGAAGGCCGCCGGCCGATCGCCGCGGGGTTCTTTTTCTCGCTCGGTCACTCGTCGATCGTGATCGGGCTGGTGCTGGCAATCGCGCTGACCACCACAGCGTTGCAAGATCGGTTCGATGCACTCAAAGACATCGGCAGCGTCATCGGCACCTCGGTGTCGGCCGTGTTTTTGCTGGCGATCGCCGCCGCCAACATCATCGTGCTGATCCAGGTTTACCGCGCCCTGCGGTCGGTCAAGCAAGGCGGCCGGCTGGTCGAAGATGACGTCAACCAGATACTCGCCAAGAGCGGCCCGCTCGGCCGCCTGTTCCGGCCGGCCTTTGCGCTGATCGGGCGAAGCTGGCACGCCTACCCGCTCGGACTTCTTTTTGGCCTCGGCTTCGACACCGCAACCGAAATCGGCCTGCTCGGCATCTCGGCCGCGCAAGCCGCGCAGGGTCTGTCGATCTGGTCGATTTTGGTGTTTCCGGCGTTGTTCACCGCCGGCATGTCGCTGTTGGATACAACCGACTCAACCGTGATGGTTGGGACCTATGGCTGGGCCTTCGTGCGCCCGATCCGCAAGCTCTACTACAACATGACCATCACGTTCGCCTCGGTGGTCGCGGCGTTGGTGATCGGCGGCATCGAGGCACTCGGATTGATCGGCGACAAATTCGGATTTGAGGGGCCGTTCTGGCGGCTTGTCGCGGCGCTTTCCGACAATTTCAGCCTGCTCGGTTATGCGATCGTCGGCTTCTTCCTCGTCAGCTGGGCGGTGTCGTATCTGCTCTACAAAGCAAAGGGTTACGACAGGATCGAAACGGCGGTGCCGGGGGGATTTTTGCCTCTTGGAAAGCAAACTGAACTACCCTAAATCTCGGCCGAGCCGGCGCTCCTTTTGGCGGCTTTGGCGGGGTAGCTCAGTTGGTTAGAGCAGCGGAATCATAATCCGCGTGTCGGCGGTTCGAATCCGTCCCCCGCTACCAGGCTCACCCCCCTCACGCATAAGCCTCACGCGCAGTATGGCCGAGCCGGGCAAACCGGATCAGCGAGAACTGCCCGAGCGGCGGCATGGCGCGCCGTTCGACAAAGCGCACGCCACGATGCTGCGCGGCCCATCGCGCCACCCGCTCGAAGCGAAATTCCGGGCGCCAGCCGAGCCGCCGTGCGATCGGCGCAAAACTCCGCTCGAAGGTTGCGCGCAAACCGGATTCGGCGCCGAGATGGTTGACCAAAATGATCTCGCCGCCGGGTTTCACCACGCGCGCGAATTCATCGAGCGTCGCTTCCGGGTCGGGGACCGCGGTAATGACGTATTGGGCGACCACCACATCGAACACGCCGTCCTGAAAGCCGAGGCGTTGCGCATCCATCACGGCAAATCCGTCGACATTGGTTAGCCGATGTTCGGCCGCCCGCGCCTTCGCCTTGCGCAGCATGGGCGCTGAGATGTCGACGCCGGTAACGCGGTTGCTCGAGGAATAATCCGGCAGCGACAGCCCGGTGCCGACGCCGACTTCGAGGATGCGGCCGCCGATCCGCTCCGCCGCGGCGATGGCCGCCTTACGCCCGCGATCGAACACCGCACCGAAGACGAAGTCGTAAATCGGCGCCCAGCGGGCATAGGCTTTGGCGATCGTGTCTTGGTCGAGTTCCGCCGCCATCACACTCGCCACCGCGGCCGCGACGGCCGCCTGTCAATGCGCAGCCGCCAGATCGCCGCGATAGGCGTGTTCGGCTTTCGGCGCCGCCAGCGTGCTGGCGATAATTCCGCCGCCGAGCACACGCGCCTGACCTTCGGCCGCGTCGTAGAAGACGCAAGCCTGACCGGGCGAAACGCCGTCCTCGCTGCCGATCAACTCGACGCTAATATCGCCATCAGGGCCCGCGCGCAGCCATGCCGGCTGCGGCGGCTGCGTCGAGCGCACCTTCACGTGGACTTCCGGATGGGCTTCGATGGCATCTTCAATTTTACCGTCGCCGAGCCAATTCAGGTCACGCAGACGGATACTGCTTGTGCGCAGCGCCTCGCGCGGGCCAACCACGACGTGGCGCGAGGGCGCGTCGAGGCGGATGACGTAAAGCGGCGCACCGGTGGCGATACCGAGGCCTCGCCGCTGGCCGATGGTGAAATGGATGATGCCTTCATGCCGGCCGAGCACGCGGCCTTCAAGGTCGACGATTTCACCGGGCAAGGCTG
Source organism: Xanthobacteraceae bacterium (assembly GCA_030040825.1). GTDB lineage: Bacteria > Pseudomonadota > Alphaproteobacteria > Rhizobiales > Xanthobacteraceae > BOG-931. The sequence continues at coordinate 647 of JASHSY010000310.1, read as the reverse complement.
AGCCCGGGCGTAACCGCTCGATCATTTCGGCATAGTGTCCGGTCGGGACGAAGCAAATGTCCTGACTGTCCTGCTTTTCAGCGACCGAAAGGCCGAAACGCCGGGCAAGCTCGCGCGTTTCCGCCTTGGTCCGGTCACCAAGCGGGAATCGCAACAGATCGAGCTGCGCAGCGGTGGTGGAAAACAAGAAATAGCTCTGATCCCGCTCCGCTTCGCGCGCGCGGTACAGCGCGCGTCCGCCATCCGGCAATGCGCGTGATGCGACATAATGGCCGGTGGCCAGCACTTTGGCGCCGAGATCGCGCGCGGTCTGCAATAGATCGTGGAATTTGATGGTTTGGTTGCATTCGAGACATGGCACCGGCGTTTCGCCCGCCACGTAACTGTCGGCGAAGCGGTCGATCACGGCTTCTTTGAAGCGGCTCTCGTAATTGAGCACGTAGTGAGGGATACCGATCCGCTCGGCGACGGCACGCGCATCGGCAATGTCGCGGCCGGCGCAGCAGGCGCCCTTGCGATGCGTGGCGGCGCCGTGGTCGTAGAGCTGCAGCGTGATGCCGACCACATCGTAGCCGGCCTCGGCCAATAACGCCGCGGTCACCGACGAATCCACGCCCCCGGACATGGCGACAACCACACGCGTGTCG
>JASHSY010000309.1 GCA_030040825.1 Xanthobacteraceae bacterium | reverse complement strand
GCCGCACTGGGCCTCGTGCTTCGCGCCGTCGATGCATTGAACATTCGACTCGATGCAAGCATCGACCAAACCAATCGTCATCGTCGAAGTGCTGTCGACATCGACGACATCGTGGCCAAAAGTAAAAAATGAGTAGGCCATGACCGGTGAACTTATCGTCTTGCTCGACGGCAAAGAGGTCGGCCGCGTTTACAAGAATGTACGCAGCCGGCCGATCTTCGTTTACGCCGATGAATGGCGCAACGCTGCGGATACGTATCCGCTGTCGCTCTCCATGCCAGTGGGAGCCAAGGAGCATGGCCGTTCCGTCGTCGACGCTTTCTTATGGGGCCTCCTGCCGGATAACGAACACGTACTCACTCGTTGGGCCGCAAAATTCCAAGTGTCAGCCCGCAACGCTTTTGCTCTTATCTCCCATGTCGGTGAAGACTGCGCGGGCGCGGTTCAGTTCGTGGCACCTGATCGTCTGAGCGCCCTACGCAGCGGCAAGAAAGACCAGGTCGAATGGCTTAACGACTCTGACATTGCCAAACGCCTGCACACGTTGCGCGTAGATCATGCTGCGTGGCGGTTGCCGCGCGACACGGGGCAATTCAGCCTTGCAGGAGCCCAGCCAAAAACTGCCCTGCTTCTGCACAATGACCGCTGGGGCGTTCCGTCCGGACGCCTGCCGACAACACATATTTTGAAGCCGCCGACCGGCCATTTCGACGGCCATGCGGAAAACGAACATATCTGCCTCATGCTTGCCCGCCGCCTCGGCTTGCCCGCCGCACAATCGAAAGTCATGCGATTTAAAGAGGAAATCGCCATCGTTATCGAGCGCTATGACCGGCAGTACAAGGGAAATGACATCGTTCGTGTCCATCAAGAGGACATCTGCCAGGCGCTCGGAATCATGCCTACAAAAAAATATCAGAACGAGGGCGGTCCGAGCGCTGCCGGCATAGTCGAACTCTTGCGTACCTACTCCACAGATCGCGAAGATGATCTGGCTACCTTCGTCGCCGCCCTTGGCTTTAACTGGCTCATCGCCGGCACAGATGCGCACTCCAAAAATTATTCGCTGCTCCTCAGTAGCCGCCGCGTCCGACTTGCTCCGCTTTACGATGTAGCGAGTATCCTCCCATATGGAGAGTTCGATATGCACGGGGTCAAACTTGCGATGAAGATCGGAGGCGAATATAGGCTCAACCAGATCGGGCGACGTCAGTGGCAAAAGTTCGCGCGCGAAATGCGCCTAGAGACCGATAAACTGCTCCAGCTATTAACAACCATGGCCAAACAGATTCCGGACGAGGTAACCGCGGTAGGCATGCGTGCGCGCGAACAAGGACTGGATGACGCTATTGTCGAGCGCCTAACTACGGGGTTGATTGACCGGGCTGGCCAGTGTGAAAAGATGCTCACCAGCGCATAGTATTGCGCGTAACGACAAGCTCAAGCGCGACCTCGGCGTGACGTTGATGTACCCGACTTATCGCGAGGGGCTGAGGGCGCTACGCAATGCAGACTTCAATGCAGGCTCGGCCCTTTGAGGAAGCGGTCGCGTTCGCTCGACGTCACCCGCAATTCGATGGTCTCGCCGTCGCGATAGACCGTGATCGGCACTTCGACACCGGCCTGGCCTTGCGCCCAGATGCGCCGGAACATGCCAGCGAGGTCGTGTACTTCGGCGCCGGCGACCGAAAGCACGATATCGCCATTGCGCAGATCGGCGCGCTTGGCCGGCCCGCGATCCGCCAGCCCAACAACAACCAGACGGTGCTCCACTTCGGTGGCATAAAAACCGAGCCAGGGGCGCGGCGGCGTGTTGCGTCGGCCGAATTTCAGCAAGTCATCGAAGATCGGCTTCAGCAGATCGATCGGCACGATCATGTTGATGTTCTGTGCCGGGCCCTGGTCGGCGGTTTGCTGGAGCTGCAACGAGCCGATGCCGAGCAGATCGCCGGTCGGACCGATCAGCGCCGCCCCACCCCAATTCGGATGCGCCGGCGCGGTGAAGATCGCTTCGTCAAGCACATATTCCCAATAGCCGGCAAATTCCTGCTTGGCGACGACGCGCGCGGCGACCGAATGTTGCCGGCCACCGGCGCCGGCGAGCACGACGCGCTCGCCGAGCGAGACCGCCGACGACTGGCCGAGACCGAGCGTCGGCATGTCGATTTTGGCGAGCGGCTGCACCAAGCCGAAGCCGGTCTCCTGGTCGTAGCCGAATACATGGCCGGGCACCGAACGGCCGTCGCTCAAAGTCAGCCAGATCGTGTCCGCCTCGGTGATCAAATAACCGATCGTGAGGATGAGCCCGTTGCTGCGGATGATGACGCCATTGCCGGCACGCTCGGTGCCGAGCGTCTCCGCCGTAAACGCATCGGCAGGCACAGTTGCGCGCAACGTCACCATAGTGGCGAGCGCCTGATCGAGATCGTAGGGATAGTCCTCCGGCTTGGGCTGCGCGGAGGACGGCACCTTCCAATCGCTCACGGACGCCATCTCGCCACTCCTTTACCGACAGTCGGACTGTTGTAGCAACGGAATGCACCACGACAAAATTCGGTGCATGGGTCTTTCCACACAGTCCCACAAACGCTTAAGCGCAATTTGCGGATTAACCGGCCGCCGATCAAGCCCGCACGCAGCGACATCGGAATTAGCCAACAAGAGCCACCGGGAGCGCAAACCGCGACCGGCGCCGCCGATTATTATTTCTTGCCAGCGTCACCATTCTTGCCGGCGTCGGCGTTCTGGCCAGGGTCGGTATTCTTGGCGGCGTCTGCGTTCTTTTGCAGCGCTTCAAGCTGTTTTTCGAGTACGGGAAGACTGCGCACCAATTCGCACTTTTCTTTGTCGGCCTGCGCCTGTTGCTTGACCTGTTCCCAGCGTTCCTTCGCATCTTGGATGGTCCATGGCCGTTTCTTTTGCGGATTGTAGACTTGCGCTTTGACCAGATTTTCCAGCGATTGAAAGTATTCATCGAGAAGCAGAACGCGATTGCGCAGCTGAAAGTAGAAACCCTTGCCGTTGAGTTCGTCACAGAATTTCAGCCCGTTGGCAAAAGTCTGCGAGGCCATGCGCGCATCGAAAATCTTGCCCTTGAGAGCGTCGATTTCGGGGGTTTGCGCGCGTGCGGCTGGCAGCCAAATAAGGCCAAGCGCTGCCGCTGCGCACGCAAACCACGTCGGCTGTTTCCACGACCCATAGACCGCCTATGTCCCGCAGGCCCTACCATCGTACCAACTTGCTGTCCGAGCCAACAGGGCGGTTGTAGGTGCGTCGCGAGAGCCGCCTCATTCATGGTTTATTAGCCATAATTGGCGGTAGCGTTACGGATTTGCGCTATTGCCTCTCCAACACCCACGCTTTCACGCTTTTTTGCCTTTGTCCCGCCTAATCTTCTTTGCAAAACAATGCACTGCTTGAGGTGTTGGCTGTGTTCGTACGTTTGCGTCTTGCCGTATTTGCGGCAATTTTTGGCCTTCTCGGTTCGCTCGGCGCTGCCTCGGCACAGACCTATGACGGGCCGCCGGTTCCACCGCTGAATGTCGGCGCAGGATACGCGGCACCGATACCACGCTCGGCCTATTCGGCGACGCCGGCGCCTACGCCAGCGCTTGCCCCCATGCGCGGCGACGTACCGCGGCCGCCGGCGGACATCGTCAACGACGCAACGTCCGCCGATTACACCGGTTCGATCCGCGATCCCGTGAGCGCGCCCGACCGCGCGTCCGTCATCGCAGCACTGCCACCCGAAGAACAACCTGAAACCGGCCCGGCCAAACAACTACCCCCGCAGTTCCGCCGCCAACTGGTCCATTACGTCACCAGCGAGCCTGCCGGCACGATCATCATCGATACACCGCATACTTATCTCTATCTGGTGCGCGGTGACGGTACGGCGTTGCGCTATGGCATCGGTGTCGGGCGCGAGGGCTTCACTTGGTCGGGAAGCGAGCGCATCAGCCGCATGAGCGAGTGGCCGGACTGGCACCCGCCAAAGGAAATGATCGAGCGGCAACCCTATCTGCCGCGGTTTATGGCCGGCGGCGCCGGTAATCCGCTCGGTGCGCGCGCGCTCTATCTCGGCAATACGCTTTATCGCATCCACGGCACCAACCAGCCATCCACTATCGGACATTTCGTATCCTCAGGCTGCATTCGGCTGACCAACGAGGACGTGGCCGATCTCTACAGCCGCGTCGGCGTCGGCACACGCGTCGTCGTGCTGTCGGGTTCGCCGCCATACGCGGCGGCGGCACAGCCGCCGGTCGCGCGCTGACGCGATCAATTAATTACAGAAACGGCGCGTTGATTGTTTAGCCGGCCCTCAATGGCCGGAAATAAATTTTTCTTGTCGGTTTTTCTGCGACTCACGTAGTGTGCATCGTTGGATTCGGCGAACAAGTGACGGTCGCCATCCACCAATGCGTCGGCCGAAGTTTCGGGCGGTGCAAAGCAATAACCCTCGCGGCGATCTTTTCTTCCGTGTGACGCGTGCTTCCAGCGGATCGCGCGGGCGTTCAGCGAGGTTGCATGTTTCCGAATTTCCGGTTGCTGGTCGTGGCGGCTTTTGCCTCGATCGTGATGTTGATTTGCGGATTCGCGATGTTAGCCGCCCTCCGCGTCGGTCACGCGCCGCTGCTGCGCCCGTTGGTCGCAACGGCGTCACCGCAGCTGTTTGCCGACAATGCGGCAAGCCGTCCGCTGGCGTTTGCGCCCTCAGAACCGTCTGATCGCCATTTCGAGATCGGCGCCGCGACCGGCCGCAGCGACGCGGTTGAGGCATTCACGCGCCTCCTCGCTCGTCGCGACCATACCGAATCGCCGCCTGCCGCCTCACTCGGCGCGCCGGAGCCCGGCGCAATCGCCGCAAAAGAGCAACCTACCGTCTTAGCGACGCCGACAGAGGTGCCGGCGGCGCCAGGCATGCCGGCTGAGCAATCGGCGGCGAAATCCGCGCCAATCGCAAATGATACTCCTATCGCATCCCTACCCGCCGCATTAGTACCGCTTCCGGCAGCCGAAACCCCACCGGCAGTTGCAGCCGCGGCCGCCGCCGAATCTACACCGTCACAACCGGCAGAGCCGACGCCGGTAGCCGCCACTGCAGCACCACCTGCCGAGCCTGACGAGCATGCGGCTGCAGCGACGCCTGCGGCCATCGCTGCGCCCGATGACGACGCGGGCAAGAACGAAAAGACCAAGACGAAGGCTCGGCAGGCACACGCCGCCGCCAAGTCGCATCGGATACGTCACGCCGCCAACGACGCCGGCACACAAGCGCAGCCGACGACATTCTTTACCGCGCCGCCAGTCCAGCAATGGCAAACGGCGCAGACGCGGCCGACAAAGGCGCGGCGGCGTAGCGTCGCTGCCAGCAAAACCGACAACATACCGACAGGAATCGGCGGCCCCTTCGTTAGCGCGCCGGGCCAGTAGGCGCCCACACGGGATTGACGCGCGCGGCGCTTGCGCCCACGTTTTGCGCGTGACTCCGCTTTCCGTCCTTGATCTCTCGCCGGTAACCACCGCCACGCCGGGATCGGCGGCGCTACGCAACTCACTCGATTTGGCGCGGCTGGCCGAACGGCTCGGCTATACCCGTTACTGGCTCGCCGAGCATCATAATCTCGCGAGCATTGCCAGTTCAGCACCCGAAATCATGATCGGCCAAATCGCTGCGGCGACGACACGCATGCGTGTCGGTTCGGGGGGCGTGATGTTGGTGAATCACGCGCCGTTGATGGTGGCCGAACGTTTCAAGGTGCTGGAGGCGCTGTTTCCCGGCCGCATCGATCTCGGCCTTGGCCGGGCTCCGGGGACCGATCCGATCACCTCCTATGCGCTGCGACGGCGCCAGGACGCCGGCGAGACCGACGATTTCCTGGAGCGTTTTCAGGAACTGGTTCTGCTGGAGCGCGGCGGGCTTCCGGAGAACCATCCGTTTCGCAGCGTGACCGCTATGCCGAGCGACGTGCCGTTGCCGCCGATCTGGCTGCTCGGTTCCAGCGGCTACAGCGCCGAGCTCGCCGCCGCCGTCGGCATGAATTACGCCTTCGCGCATCATTTCGCCGAACACGACGCCGCGACCGCCATGCTGACCTACCGCGAGCATTTCAAGGCGTCGGCGACTTTGGCGCACCCTTACGCCATTCTGGCGACCGCGGCGATCGTTGCTGATACCGATGCGGACGCTGAGCGCCTCGCGGCGAGCGCCGACTTGCACTTCGTCCGGCGCGCCAAAGGCGAGTATCTGCCGCTGGTTTCCCCGAAACAGGCTGCCGCCTATCCGTACACGCCGATCGACCGCGAGCGCATTGCCCGCTATCGCGCACGTTTTGCCGTCGGCAGCATCACAACCGTAATGGACCGGCTGCTGCCGCTGATCGAATCGACACGCGCGGACGAATTGATGATCACAACCATGGCTTACGAGCACGCGGCCCGGCGCCGTTCGTACGAGCTTTTGGCGGACGCGTTCGGCATCGCGTCTGCGACGTGAGGCCCCTCCGGCCGCCTTCCACGGCCTATCAGCGGCGGTATATGCTGCGCCGGGGTTTTGACGGGTGTGCAGTCGAAGGAGGATTCTCTTGGGTAAGCATTTTTCGCTGGTCGCCTCGGACAGCTTTAAGCTCGGCGCTTATCAAGCCGAGCCGAGCGGAACGGCCAAGGGTGGCATCGTCGTCATTCAGGAAATCTTTGGCGTCAATCATCACATCCGGGCGGTGTGCGACCGCCTCGCTGCGCAGGGTTATGCCGCGATCGCGCCGGCGCTGTTCGACCGTCAACAAGCGAATTTCGAAAGCGGCTACTCGCCCGACGAAATCGCCAACGCGCGCAAATTTGTCGCCAATCCCGATTGGGGCGCAATGATGCGCGACACGCAGGCCGCTATCAATGCGGCCAAGAAGTTCGGCCCCGCCGCGATCGTCGGCTTTTGCATGGGTGGCAGCATCGCTTTTCTCGCCGCCGCAAAGCTCAACGGCCTGTCCGCCGCCATCGGTTTCTACGGCGGCCAGATCGCCAAGAATGTGGACGAAAAGCCGAAAGTGCCGGTGCAGCTGCACTTCGGTGAGAAGGACGCCTCAATCCCGATGAGCGATGTCGATATCATCAAACAAAAGCGCGGCGGCGACTGCGAAATCTACGTCTATCCCGATGCGCAGCATGGCTTTAATTGCGAGGAACGCGGCAGCTACAACGAGACCGCCGCCAAACTCGCTCGCGAGCGGGCGCGTGAATTCCTGCAAAAGCACATGAAGAAATAAATCGCGGGGCGGCTTGGGTTGAGCGGAAGCCGCAGATTTCGGACGTCGCAGCCGCGACCGCTTCCGTACAGGCGTAAGGATCAGAACCAGCGCTCTTGCACGCTGATCGTATCGCCGGGCCGCAGCGGGAAGCTCAGCGGAACCGCAATGCGCATCTGCTGGCCGTAGTAGCTGCGGGTCAGCACCACGTTCTTGCGCGAAGCACGCGGCGTGAAGCCGCCGGCGATCGCCACCGCAGTTTCAGCGGTCATATTGGCGACATAGGGATATTGGCCCGGCTGAGTGACCTCACCGAGGATGAAGAAGGGCCGGTAGGCTTCAACCTCGACCGCAACATGCGGTTCACGGATGTAGCCATCGCGCAATTTATCGGCGACACGCCCGGCCAACTGGTCGGTAGTCAGGCCGCGCGCTCCCACGGCGCCGATCAGGGGCATATCGATGTTGCCGCTGGCGTCGACCGCATAGGAATTGGTCAGTCCATCCTGACCGAACACCACGATGCGCATCCGGTCGCCGGAATCGAGCACATAACCGCCTTGACTGGGCATCGGCGCGGCGTAGCCGTAGAGGCCGCTATAGGGCGAAGACGCGTAGCCGCCACCCATCCGCGGCGCGTAAGCCCCGCTCATCGCCGGCACATACGGCCCACCGCCTCCATAGACGAAATTGTCGATGCCGGACATCGCCGTGCCGGGATAGGCGAAATAAGCGGTGGGCTGCTGCGCGCATCCCGCCACCGCCATCGCTACACCGAGTAACAGGAGAAAGGAGCGGAGGACCCGCATACGCGCAATCCGGCCCTGTTGGAACAAACGTTGAGGCCTGATTAACGCTTGGTATGGTTAACAATCCCTCACCGGAGCCGATGGAACTCAAGGAAATCACACCCACTGCGGCGGCTTCGAGGCCGGGCGTGCGGGGCGCGCGAGGTCCAGGGTTTGCAGGCTCAAAGCTAACGCGAATCAGACCGGGCGGGGGGCGTCCCCTGCCTTAATCGGTTTTGCCGTTGCGCCGCCCAAGCCGATCCGCGACCGCCAGTAATAAGAGCGAGACAACGAACATCAGCGGGAAAGCGATTGCCCAGCCGAGTTTAGCCGTATCGGTCGTTTTTTCGAGATCGAGATACCAGGCCAACGCGTCGACCGCGGCAATGACCGCGATCGAGCCAAGCAGCTTTTGCTTGAGCGCGCCAAAATCGATTTCGACGAGGCCCAGCGGCCAAGCCGATTGCTCGTCGCTAGTAATCTTATGGATGAAATTTTCAAAGCCGGAAAAGATGACAATGAGGACAAGGTTGGCGGTGAGCGAGACGTCGACCAGATTGAGCACATCAACAATAAGATCGTGCCAGCTCAGGGTCGGCAACGTCATCGCCAGCGTGTATAAATCCGCAAAGAAGCGATAGATCAGCAAAAACAGACAGCACGCGAGCCCGATCAGAAACGGCGCGATCAGCCAGCGTGCAATAAACAGTGCCGTTTGAAAGCCGCGTACCATTTGCCCCAATGCGTTCCAGCGGCGCCGACTGTGCCGTCAATCGGCACGCCCGGTCAATGCGCCGCCGCGGCGACTCCGGTCCCAATTTGGCAAGTCACGCCGGTACCGCCAAGGCCGCAATAGCCGTGAGGATTCTTGGCCAGATATTGTTGGTGATAGTCCTCGGCGAAATAAAACGGCGGCGCGTCGCGGATCTCGGTGGTGATCGCGCCCATGCCCTCGGCGGCGAGCGCCTTGGCATAGTTCGCACGCGACGCTTCGGCCGCCGCAGCCTGCGCCGGCGAAAACACGTAAATGCCGGAGCGATATTGCGTGCCGATGTCGTTGCCCTGCCGCATGCCCTGAGTCGGATCGTGACTTTCCCAGAAAGTCTTCAGCAATCGCTCATACGAGATTTTCTTCGGATCGTAGACGACGAGGACGACCTCGTTATGGCCGGTGCGTCCGCTACAGACCTCCTCATAGGTCGGATTGGGCGTAAACCCGCCAGCATAGCCGGCCGCAGTCACATAAACGCCGTCTCCCAGCTCCCAAAATTTACGCTCCGCGCCCCAGAAGCAGCCAAGCCCGAACATCGCCATCGCCAAGCCTTCCGGATAAGGGCCCTTCTGTGGGTGGCCGTTCACGAAGTGCTCCCGGGCGGTCGGGATCGGGGTCGGCCGCCCCGGCAGAGCCTGGTCGGCGGACGGCATTTGCACTTTCCTCGAGAAGGAAAACATGGCGGGTCTCCTGGCTGGCAATGCCAATATAATCGCAGCTGCGGCGGATCGCAGCCATTCTGGGGATCACGTTGGCGCAAGTGCGGCCTTAGGCGCCTGGAGGCCGCCTCGTAGGCGACTTCCACCCGCCGCGTTTGCCGCCTATTGTGCCGCCGCGCCGTGCTAGGTCGCATTGCTGAGGAGGGGTGGTAGAAATGTCCCGGATGCTTGCGCTTGCG
>JASHSY010000308.1 GCA_030040825.1 Xanthobacteraceae bacterium | reverse complement strand
AAGGACGTCGCGGTGGCGCTGCGCAAAGGCTCGCAAGGCGTCAAGAAGGCCGAAGGCGAGAAGCTCAAGGTCATGGAAGTGGCTGAAGCCGCCAAATGGGCCGACGTAATGATGATGCTCACGCCCGACGAATTGCAGTCCGACATCTATGCTCATCATCTGCACGCCAACATGAAGAACGGCGCGGCGCTGATGTTCGCGCATGGGCTGAACATCCACTTCAATCTGATCGAGCCGCGCGCCGATCTCGACGTGATGATGATCGCGCCGAAAGGGCCCGGCCATACCGTGCGGTCGGAATATCAGCGCGGTGCCGGTGTGCCGTGTCTGCTGGCGATTCATAAAGACGCCTCCGGCAACGCCCACGATCTCTGCCTGTCCTATGGCGCGGCGATCGGCGGCGGACGCGCCGGCATTATCGAGACGACGTTCCGCGAGGAGTGCGAGACCGATCTGTTTGGCGAGCAGTCGGTGCTGTGCGGCGGCTTGGTCGAACTGATGAAGGCCGGCTATGAGACGCTGGTCGAAGCCGGCTACGCGCCGGAGATGGCGTATTTCGAGTGCGTTCACGAAGTAAAGTTGATCGTCGATCTGATTTATGAGGGCGGCATCGCCACCATGAACTACTCGGTGTCCAACACCGCCGAGTATGGCGAATACGTCTCCGGCCCGCGCGTCGTGGATGCCGGGACGCGCGAAGAGATGAAGAGAATCCTCGACGATATCCAGTCGGGCAAATTCGTCAAAGACTGGATGCTTGAGAACCGGGTCAACCAGACGTCGTTCAAGGCGATGCGCGCCAAGTCAGCCGCCCATCCGATCGAACAGATCGGCGCCAAGCTCCGGGCGATGATGCCGTGGATTAAAGAAAGAGCTTTGGTCGATCGCTCGCGGAATTGATCGCGGCATCTTTCATCAAGGCGGGCTCGCCGCGGAGGCGAGTCCTTTTGGGATTTAAAGAGCGCGCGCTGCTGGATCGGTCGCGCAACCGAGCCGCCGCGTTCGGACGCCGGCACCATCAAAAACCCGTGACATTGATTGTGCGAAATCGAACGGTGGCGGAATGCGCCCAACCGGAACGATTGCGCACAAACCGTTGGTATCGTTGACGGTGCGGTCGTTTCGTTTGCCGGCGCGAGGTGTGGGCAATCGGGACCGCGCGGTGGGAGCCGATGTGGCCCACTGCGGCGCGAATTTCGAATTGGTCTTGCTAAGGACTGCGCGCCCGCTAGCATGGACATAATGACGCAGGCGCCGCGTCCCGTTGTTGCAACGCAAAAAAACGCGCCAACCGAACTCACAAAACAATGGCCGACCGAAGCAACCGCAGATGGCGGTTTGCTGCGGCGGCCGCCGAAGCCGGCAACGTGGCGGAGCTGATAGCGGCGGTCCGTCATGACAGCGCACCGCTAAAGTCGGAGGAATATGATCACCCTGAACATCAATGGGCACGATCATTCGGTCGATGTACCGAATGACACCCCGCTGCTGTGGGTCATCCGCGAGCATTTGCAGATGACCGGCACGAAGTTTGGTTGTGGCGCCGGCTTGTGTGGCGCTTGCACGGTCCACCTCAACGGTGAAGCTGTGCGCTCCTGCCAGACCAGCGCATCGCAGGCAGCTGGCAAAAAGATCACCACCATCGAAGGCCTTGATCCCAACGGCCAGCATCCGTTGCAACGGGCCTGGATCGCCGAGCAAGTGCCCCAATGCGGCTACTGCCAGTCTGGGCAGATCATGCAGGCCGCGTCACTCCTCGCCAAAAACCCCGATCCAACCAAAGCCGAGATCGTTGCGCACATGGACGGCAATCTTTGCCGCTGCATGACTTACGCAAGAATCCAGCGCGCCATTCTGCGCGCGGCTGCCGAAGTGCGGGGAGTCTAGTCATGACAAAGCATCAAACCATTCACGGCGCGCCCAACCTCAGCCGCCGCAGCTTCGTTGTCGGAACTGCTGCCACCGGGCTGGTTCTCGGCTACACGGCATTTCCCGAACTTGCCAAATCGTTGGCCGCCGCTCCTGCCAACTTTGAGCCGACTGCGTGGTACGCGATCGGCAACGACGGCAAGGTAGTCGTGACCGTCGGCAAGGCCGAAATGGGCCAGCACATCTCTAGCACCATGGCGCAACTCATCGCCGAGGAGCTGGAGGCGTCCTGGAAGGACATGAGCATCGTGCTCGCGTCGAACGATCCGAAATACAACGATCCCGTCATCGGTGTTCAATTGACGGGCGGGAGCTACAGCACGGAGATGAACTTCGAGACGATGTGTCGCGCTGGCGCTGCCGGTCGGCTGACGCTGATCAAGGCTGCGTCGGAGATGCTTGGCGTGCCGGAGAGCGAACTGCGCGCCAGCGAGTCGCGTGTCCATCACGCGAAATCGAAAAGGAGCCTGAGCTACGCCGAAATCGTCAAGAGCGGCAAAGCAAACAAGGTTTGGACTCCGGACGAACTCAAGGCGATCACCTTGAAGACTCCGGACCAGCGCACAAAGATAGGGCAGTCGCTGCCCCAGCTCGACATTCCGCCCAAGACGAACGGCACCTGCAGATACGGCATTGACGCGTTTGTTCCGGGCATGTTGTACGGCAAGCTCGCGCTTCCGCCGGTGCGTGCCGGCGCTACGGTGAAATCGGTCGACGACAGTGCCGCCAAAAAAGTGCCGGGCTTCGTCAAGGCCGTAGTCGTCGACGACAAGACCGGAACAACCTCGGGCTGGGTCGTGGCGGTCGCGTCGAGCTACGAAGGAGCTAAAAAGGCCGCCGAGGCTTTGAAGATCGACTGGGACAAAGGACCGTATGCCAAGGTGTCCAACCAGTCGATCATCGACGAGTCGCGTCGGCTGCAGAAGGAAGGGACTGAGGGGCTCCTCTACGTCAAGGACGGCGACTCCGCCGCCGCGATGGAAAAGGCCGCGAAGGTCATTGAGGCCGAATATCTCACGACCATCAATATCCACGCGCCAATGGAGCCGATGAACACGCTGGCGTTCGAACAGAACGGCACGTGGCATATCCACACTGGCAATCAATTCAACACCCGCACCACGGCGATCGCTGCGGCGATAGCCGGGGTAGACGCTAAGAACGTGCTGATCCATCAATACTTCATCGGCGGCGGTTTTGGCCGGCGATTGGAGTCGGACATGGTGATACCGGCGGTCGCCGCAGCCAAGGCTGTCGGCAAACCGGTGAAGCTCATCTACGCGCGTGAAGACGACATGCAGATGGATTTCACCAGGCCGCTTACCTACCAAAAAGTGAAAGTCGGGCTCGACGCCGATGGCAAGACGATCGCCATGGAGCACGACGTCATTGGCGCTTGGCCGACCGTGCATTGGGGTATCCCTGCTTTCCTGGTCCCCTCCGTGGACAAGAAAGGCAAGATCGACCCCTATGCGGCCAGCGGCGCCAATTATTGGTACTCGATCCCCAACCACACGGTGCGTAACTTCATGAACAAGCTGGCGGAGAACGCCACGCCGTCGGGCCAGCTTCGCTCGGTGGCGCCGGCGTGGACCTTCTGGGCGGTCGAAAGCACCATGGACGAGATCGCCCACGCTTCCGGCCAGGATCCCGTCGAGATGAGGTTGAAACTGCTCGATGGTGCCGGCGGGAATGCCGGAGGCGATGCGCCCTGGAATGTGGGCGGCGCCAAGCGTCTCGCCAACGCGCTGCGCGCCGCAGTCGGCCGCTCCGGTTATGGAGCGATCAAACTGGGCGCCAACGAGGGAATGGGCGTCGCCTGCGTCAGCTCGCAGGAGCGCACCTTCCCGACGTGGACGGCCTGCGTTGCCCAGGTGAAGGTCGATCCGAGAAGCGGCGAAGTGACGGTCAAGAAACTGACCGTCGCTATGGACTTGGGCACCGTCGTCAACCCGGACGGCGTGCGCGCGCAAATCGAGGGCTCCACGTTCTGGGGTTATTCGCTTGCGATGCTGGAGAGCGCGACGATGGAAAATGGCGGTATCCAGCAGCGTAACTTCGACAGCTATACGCCAATGCGCATGAGCCAGATGCCGGAACTCGACATCAGCATTATTGCCAACGGCGAGCCGGCGGTAGGCTGCGGCGAACCGGCGGTGACGGTGATCGCTCCAGCGATCGCCAACGCCGTCTTCAACGCGGTCGGCGCGCGGGTTCGCTCGCTGCCGATCACAGCCGAAGCGGTCAAGGCGGCGATGAAGGCGTAAGCCGGCAGACTGTATTGTCTGCGTTCAAAAGGAAGCAGGGGGGCGGCATCTCAAGTGCCGCTCCCTTTCCTTTGTGCGGTTTGGGCCACGCCCGCGCTCATGGCGATGCCGCCAATTGACGACCTCCGTCTGAGTATCTTTGAATTTTTGCGCCGCCGGGCTTAAGGAAGCTTGCAAAAACGTGGATGTACAAAGGCAAGCCGCCCCGATGTTGTCCGAGATGACCGAGGTCCGTTCGATCGACCGCGTCGACATTGCGGTCGAGCCGTGGCGTTGGGAATTCGCGGACAACCGCCGCGGGGAGATCGACCGCCATTTTGCCGCCCGGCGAAGCGCGCGGCCGGTGCTGTGGAATGGCCGCGTGCTGCTGCTCAACCGCTATGTCGTGACCGGCGGCGTCTTGCGCGGGGCGTGCTTCGAAACGGATTACGCAAGTTTTCTCGCTTGGCGCGATTGGGATTTCCCCGACGCGGGCGTCTTTAACATATTCGGCTTGGCGGCCTTGCAGAGCGCCGACGGCGCCTATCTCGTCGGCGAGATGGCGCCGACAACGGCAGGAAGCGGGTCGATCTACTTCCCGTGCGGGACTCCCGACCCCGGTAATATCAGCGACGGCAAGCTTGACCTCGATGACAGCGTTCGCTGCGAGCTTTTGGAGGAGACCGGTATCGAGATTGCCACGCTGGGCGTTGCGCCGGGCTGGAACTTCCTGCGCGACCGCGGCTTTCTAGCCTTGATGAAACGCGTCACGGCGAGCGAGAATGCGGAAGCGCTTCGTTCCCGCATCATGCGCCATCTCGAAAACGACAGACAGCCGGAGTTTTGCGACATCCGGATCGTCCGCGGGCCCGGCGATCTCGACCCGCGAATGCCGCGTTTCATGACTGCTTTCCTGGAAGCTGCCTGGCGACAATGAACTCCGCGCACACCTGTCCGAGGCGGCAATGAAGCTTTCCAAGGCCGTCAAAGCTTGCCGGATCGACAAGCCCGAGCATTTCCGGCTTGCCGATCATGATCCGTCCGAACGTTTCGGCCTTTCCACCGACATCGACGACGTGAAGCCGATTCTCGCTGATGCGATCGCGCGGCTCGAGAAGCTGCAGCAAGATCTGTACGCCGACGGTCGTTGGGCCGTGCTCATCGTGCTTCAGGGCATGGACGCGGCAGGCAAGGACGGCGTCATCAAGCACGTGATGTCCGGCGTCAATCCGCAAGGCTGCGACGTCCATTCGTTCAAAGCACCGACCGCTGAGGAGCGGGACCACGATTTCCTGTGGCGAATCGCCAAGGTGCTGCCGGGGCGCGGAACCATCGGCATTTTCAATCGGTCGCATTACGAAGAAGTGCTGGCGGTGCGTGTCCATCCGAAGATGTTGGCGGCGGAGAAGCTGCCACCGGGCGATACCAGCAAAACCATCTGGAAACATCGCTTCAAGGACATCTGCGCCTTCGAGCGTCGTCTGGCGCGCAACGGCACGGTGATCCTGAAATTCCACCTGCGCATCTCGAAGGAAGAACAGCGCCGGCGCTTCCTGGCGCGGCTCGACGAGCCGGCGAAGCGCTGGAAATTTTCCATGAACGACATCGCCGAGCGCGGCCGGTGGGACGATTACATGGCGGCTTACGAGGACATGATCCGCGAGACCTCGACCGACTATGCGCCGTGGTACGTCGTGCCGGCCGACCACAAGCACGTCGCCTGGCTTGTCGTTTCCGCAGCGATCATCGGGGTGCTGGAAAAGCTTTCGCCCAGGCCGCCGAAAATCTCCGGCGCGAAGCTCAAGGAGCTCAAGGCGACGGAGCAGGCGCTTCGCGCCGAAGCGCCGCGCCAGGCCAAAGATAAAAATGATAAGACGTAAGCGCTTTCCGCCGCTTGCGCCGGAATATTCGGCGAGCACGCGGTCACTTTGCCCGAAGCGATTTGACCGGTTTTGAAAATTTCGACTGGCCGGTTTGATACAGATCAATTCGGCGCTTCATGTGCCGTAGCAATATTATTTTGGCTGTGGCGGGGGCGACGGAGCCGGAGCAGCCTTGGCCGCACGTCGTGTTAGGCACGTTTCACAAAAGGGCAACGGTCTTGGCCGCTTTTCTTTACCGCTGTCCCGCGACTAAGCAGACCGTCCAAGGCTTCATTGCTGAGGAATTATCCGATCCGAACGCCTACGAAGCGGTGGAATGTCTGGCCTGTCGGCGGATGCACTTCGTAAACCCTGCAACAGGCAAAGTTCTTGGCGAAGATGATGAATAGACGGCCGCCGATTGGCGGCCTCGCGTTAACCTCGGTCGGCCAGCAGCAGTGTTTTCGATTTCAGGCGAGACAGCAATTTGTCCGCGAGCCGGTTATCATGAGCCTCGCCGGCGGTTAATGCGAGCCGCACCGGCAGACCGTTGCTATCGACCACCGCATGTATTTTGCTGGTCAGCCCGCCGCGTGACCGTCCCATGGACTGCCTTCGGTTCCGGATGATGCA
>JASHSY010000307.1 GCA_030040825.1 Xanthobacteraceae bacterium | reverse complement strand
GCGAAGGCCTGGGCGAAGCCATCAACGATCGGCTCGCGCGCGCCGCCGCCGGTCGATAACCTGATGCACCCGGCAGCAATCTGGCCTATTTAATAGAAGGCCCGATGGACCTCTCCGATGCTCGATAAATTGCCCCACTCAATCGACCCGACGCTGCTCACGCGCTTCGCCACGATCGTCGGCGACAAATACGCCATCACCGATCCACAGATGCAGGCCCCTTACGTAGTGGAGCGGCGCGATATGTTTACCGGACGAACGCCGCTGGTGTTGCGTCCGGGCTCGGTCGCGGAAGTCGCGGCCATTCTTAAACTTGCTAACGAAACGGCGACGCCAATCGTACCGCAGGGCGGCAACACCGGCCTGGTCGGCGGACAGACCCCGATCAACAACGAAATCGTCCTTTCGCTCAACCGCCTCGACCGCATCCGCGAAGTCGATCCCACATCGAATACGATGACCTGCGAGGCCGGCGTCACGCTGCAGCGCGCGCGCGAAGCGGCCGCGGCGGCCGACCGGCTCTATCCGCAATTGCTGCCGTCGGAAGGCACTTGCACCATCGGCGGCACCCTCTCGACCAACGCCGGCGGCACCGCCGCGCTTGCGCACGGCGTTACCCGTGCGCACGTTCTCGGCATCGAAGTGGTGCTGGCCGACGGCCGTATCCTCCACGACCTCAACAAACTGAAAAAAGACAACACCGGCTACGATCTGAAAAATCTTTTCATCGGCGCCGAGGGCACGTTAGGTATCGTCACCGCAGCGGTGCTGCGGCTGGTGCCGCGGCCGCGCGCGATCGAAACCGCGTTCGTTGCTGTGCCGTCGCCGGAAGCTGCAGTGGCGCTGCTGACCGTCGCCACCGAACGTGCCGGCGGAGGCGTCACCAGCTACGAACTGATGCCGCGCCTCGGACTGGAATTGGCGCTCCGCCATGGCTCGGGGCTGCGCGATCCGTTAGCCACATCGCATCAGTGGTATGTGCTGATCGAGCTTTCGTCACAGCATACCAGCGGGTTGCGCGAGGTGATCGAGGAGGTACTGGCGCAAGCGTTGCAGCGCGGCCTTGTCGTCGACGCCGCGATTGCCGACAGCATCGAGCAGGCGAAAACATTCTGGCGTATCCGCGAGATGCTTGGCGAAGTGCAACGCCATGCCGGCGGCTCGATCAAGCACGACATCTCGGTGCCGATCGCAGCCGTGCCCGCATTCCTCAAGGACGCGCATGCGGCAGCGGTTGCCCTCGTCCCGGGCGCGCGGCCAATGCCGTTCGGCCATCTCGGCGACGGCAACATCCACTACAACGTCCTGCAGCCGGACGGCGCCGACAAAGCCGACTACCTCGCACACTGGGACGCAATGAACGCCGCTATCTTCGCCGTAGTGAAAAAGTACGGCGGCTCGATTTCGGCGGAACACGGCGTCGGCGTGGTCAAGCGCGATCTGCTGCCGTTGGTGAAAGATCCGGTCGCGCTCGAACTGATGAAGAGTCTCAAGCGGATGCTTGACCCAAAAGGCATTCTTAATCCCGGCAAAGTGCTGGCGCGCGATCCTTAAGTCGCACGTCGGGCATCCTCGACAGCAAATGCGAGGAGGGACTACAGTCTGCAAAAGAAAAACGCCTGCCGAGGGGGGAGCAACATGCGCTTCGGAGTTTTTTACGAACTCCAATTGCCGCGGCCTTGGAACAAGGGCGACGAACGCAACCTGTTTCACCAGGCGCTTGAGCAGGTGCAATTGGCCGACCGGCTGGGCTTCGATTACGCCTGGGAGGTGGAGCACCATTTCCTCGAAGAATATTCGCATTCCTCGGCGCCGGAAGTTTTCCTCGCGGCGGCTGCCGCGCGCACAAAATCCATTCGTCTCGGCCATGGCATCCGACAGGTGATCCCCAACTACAATCACCCCGCTCGCACCGCAGAAGGCTTGGCGACACTCGACATCCTGTCCGACGGACGGGTCGATTTCGGCATCGGCGAGGGCGCCACCCGGCTCGAACTTGGCGGCTTCAAAATTCCCGCCAAGGAAAAGCGCGCCATGGCGCTGGAAGCCGCCGAGCAAATCGCCAACATGATGGTTCTGGAGCCTTACCCAGGCTTCCAGGGAAAATATTTCTCGATGCCCTGCCGCAATGTCCTGCCTAAGCCGGTGCAATCGCCGCATCCGCCGATTTGGATGGCCTGCACCAATCGCGACACCATCAAGATTGCAGCGCAGAACGGCGTCGGTGCGTTGGCCTTTTCCTTTCTTGAGCCGGAGCAAGCGCGGCACTGGTCGGATATCTATTATGGCATCATCAAATCCGATGCCTGCGTCCCGCTTGGCCATAACGTCAACGCCAATCTTGCGATGGTTTCGAGCTTTTCGGTGCATGGCGACCGCGCCGAGGCGGTACGCCGCGGACTCGAAGGTTTTGAATTCTTCGGCTTCGCGTTGAACGCGCTAGTAGCGCAGGACTGCGTGCCTGGCCGCACAGATTTGTGGGGCGATTACCAGGCGCAGCGCGGCAGACGCAACGAAGATGTCGTCGCCGCAGCCGATCGGGTCGGCGCCTATTCGTCCGGCATCGGCACACCCGACGACATGCGCCGGCACCTGCAGGGATTTGCCGACAACGGGATCGATCAGGTGATCTTCCTGCAACAGGCCGGGCGCAATCGCCACGACCATATCTGCGAGTCGCTTGAACTCTTCGCCGCCGAGGTGATGCCGGAATTCAAGGCCAAAGCTGCGGTACGCGAAGCGTGCAAGAACGAAGAACTCGCCCCTTACATCGCCGCGGCGATGAAACGAAAGTCATGGATGCGACCCCTCGCCGACCACGAGATTCCCGTGGTCAGAGCCGCTGCCGAGCGGGCACAATTCAACCGCGCCGCGCCGCAGGCGGCCTCAAGCTAGGATCAATGCCTGCTCATCGTCACCACTGACGCAGATAGTAGGTGCGGCCAGTGCGCTGGCGAGCGGAGGAATCCCAGTTGCCCCACGGACGGAAGCCGAAGAAGCCACCGTCCGACCTATCATCGTCCCTCTCGTCGTCGGCGATGCGATCATCCTGCGGGTGCTGGCGCATCAGCAGGCCGCCCTGCGGGTGGTTGTTCAGCACCACCACGAATTCGGTGTGATAGTTGGTCTCGCCGTTCAGCGGCTCGTCCGAGATA
>JASHSY010000306.1 GCA_030040825.1 Xanthobacteraceae bacterium | reverse complement strand
CTGACCCATCAGCCGCGCCGCCGCCATCAAGGTGGTGTGGACGTGCTTGACGCCCTTCGGTTCGCCGGTAGAGCCCGATGTGTACATCCAGAATGCGACCTCGTCGGACAAAGTCGGCGCTGCGAATAGGGCGGCCGATCCCCGCGCCAATAATTCGCTGAAATCGTGTACGTCGCGGCCGGCAAAGGCCGCATGGTCTTCGGCCCCGGCGTTGACCAAAATGACCGAGCGCAGACGTGGCAGCCGGTCGAGAATTGGAAGCAGCGTTTTAGCGAGCGACGCGGCGATCACAATGGCGGACGCGCGGCTGTCGCCGAGGATGTAGGCGTATTGATCGGCGGTCAGCAAAGTATTGAGCGGCAACACGACGACGCCGGCGCGTAAACCAGCCCAAAACGCGACCGGAAAATCGACGGTATCATAGAGAAGAAGCGCCAGCCGCTCCTCGGGCCGTAAGCCAATCTGCTTCAATGCGTCGGCGAACTGGCAGCTCTTCGCTTGCAGTTCGCCGTAACTTAGCGCGCGGTCGGTATCGATGAAGGCGGTCTTATTGGCGAGTCCGCGCGCCACCGGCGCATCGACAAAATCGGCAACGGCATTGTACGGCTTGCGTCGGAGTAGCTCGTCCAGCATCGCGCCGCGTCCCCGCGTCCGACTGCGGCAGCGCCTGTCTCAGAGGCCCGCCAGGAAACGATCATCATCGTGTTCGTTCGGTCAGTCGGTATCGTCGTGCATGATAGGAGCTTGGGGCGCGCCGACAAACCGGAACGTTAGGCGAAGACGAACGAAAGCTCGCCGGATTCGTCCCAGCGTCAGCCCGCATTGTCCCAGCGCTATGGCGCGTATTACCGGCGAGTCGGAAACAATGAGGCAGGAAAATCTGCCGCTGATCGAGTTGCTCGTTCTTTTCGCGGGAAATTTGCGCGCGGAGCTGCGCCAGCGTCAATTGCCTTACGATAGAGATGCCACGTTGCATGGCCGAGTATCGGCATAACCACAGTAAGGCCGAGGAAGAAGGGCAGCGAGCCGAGCAGCAAAAGTGCGGCGACGATGAATCCCCACAACCCCATGACAAAGGGGTTGCCGATGACGAGGCGGATCGATGTGTAAAGCGCAATTGCGGCGCCGACGTCGCGGTCGAGCAACAACGGGAATGATATGGCGCCAACGGTTAGCGCTACTACGGCAAACAAGAAGCCGACGAGGGTGCCGACGACGATAAGCGTCCATCCGGCCGGCGTGGTGAAAACCTCGCGCGCGAACTGAATGATGGAAACCGGCGCGTGGTAACCGAAATTCGCGATATAAATCGCCTCGGCGACCGCCAGCCAAATCAAAAAGATCGCCATCAGCAACAGGCCTAACGCGAGAATGGCGCCGCGCGACGGCGATTTCAGCACGTCGAAGGCATGCGACGCATTTACCTCAAGACCGGCCTCGCGCCGCCGGCTCATTTCGTAGAGTCCGACCGCCGCGAATGGTCCGATCAGTGCAAATCCCGACGCAAGCGGAAACGCCAGCGGCAACATCGAATATCCGGCCGCCAGCGAGACGAGCCACAGGCCAACCAAGGGATAAATCACGCACAGGAAGATGGCGTAGGTCGGCGTTGCCGCGAAATCGTCGAGTCCGGCTGCAAGCGCGTGCCACAAATCCGCAGGAGTGATGCGGCGGACGGTCAGACTGGAAGCCGTCTCGGCGCCGAGCAGAAGGTGTGAAGACATCAGTGCCTCCTTGAACCTTTGGGTTCACTCGGGCTGCGTCTTCGTTACGTTGGCGACAAAGACGCGCCCACGGAACCTTCAACATCCACATTATGGCAGTGTCTGCGCGGTTACTCCATCGGCTTACGCTGCAGTCATACGGCTAGCGTGTTCACAAATCGGTGTGGGCCAATCGAACGCTTGCGAATTTCGCGTTGCACCTGGAGCAAAAAGAAAAGGCCCTTTCGGGCCTTCTCTTAAAGTTAGAGCGAATGTGGGCGGTGCGTTCTAGCGGTGAAAGTGGCCGTGATGCCACCGGTGATGTCCATCATACCAACCGGGGCCGGGGCCGACGTAACCGGGGCCCGCGTAATCGTAGTAACCGTCGTAATACGGGCCGCTGTAATACGGGCCCGGACCGACGCCTACGCCAACCGGACCAACGCCGACGCCAATACCGCCCGGACCGGCATAGACGCCGACCTGCGCCATGGCCGGCAGTGCGGTAGCGGTGACAAGCGCGCCCGCGGCAACCATCCCAAATACTAGCTTTCTCATCGTTCCTCCTTCGCGAGTTCGGTTCACCCACTGCTGAGGAAAACGCATCGGGTGCAGCCGCGGTTCCGCCGGTTCCGTGTTGCGACCGACAGGAAAATATTTGCAAATTTAGGGAACAAGCTTTTTACGTTTTGGGGCCCGCAAAAAAGCGGCGTCGAACCGCGGCGCCGCTTATCGAGATTGCGTGAGTTACGGAGTTGCCGGTCAGAACATGGCCGAGAACGCCCAATAAAGCGTGCCCGAAATCACCATCGCGGCCGGCAGTGTCAGCACCCAGGCCAGCGCGATGTTGCGCACCGTCGAAAGCTGCAAGCCCGAGCCGTTTGCCGCCATCGTACCGGCAACGCCGGACGACAAGACGTGCGTGGTCGATACCGGCAATCCGTAAACATCGGCGGCGGCGATCGTCGCCGCCGCGGTGATTTCGGCGCAGGCGCCTTGCGCGTAGGTCAAATGCGTCTTGCCGATTTTTTCGCCGACGGTAACGACAATGCGCTTCCAGCCAATCATGGTGCCGAGCCCCAGTGCGATGGCCACTGCGATCTTGACCCAAGTCGGAATGAACTTGGTCGCCTCATCAAGCGAAAGTTTATACGCGCTCAACGTCCGTACCTGGTCGGCCGAAAGTTCGCTCCCCTTGTCTTTCATCAGGAAGCGGATTGCTTCCGAAACCAGATACATGTCGTTGCGCACGTTGCCGACTGTATCCGCCGGCATTTTGGCGAGTGCGCCATATTTGGCGATCTGGTCGGCGATGTCGCGCACGAGGACGGCCAGTGAAGGGTAAGTGCCCTCGTTGAGGAGATGGCTGGAGACATAGGCCGTCACTGCCGGACGCGGATTGCCGAGCACATTAAATCCTTCAGCCTTCCCTTCGATGACCTTGCTCGCCGCTATCGAGCGGGCCGCGAATGTCTGCAGCTGGCTGTCGGGCAGCGCGCGATTGAGCGCGTAAGCCGTCGGCACGGTGCCAATCAGGATCAACATGATCAAGCCCATCCCCTTTTGCCCGTCGTTGGAGCCGTGGAAGAAGCTTACAAGTGTGCAAGTCAAGATCAGGACGCCGCGGATCCACCAGGGCGGCGGCTGGTTGTTTTTCGGTTCGGCATAGAGCGCCGGAATGCGGATGACGGCCTTGAGCAACAGCAAAAGGGCGGCAGCCAGTGCAAAGCCGAACAGCGGAGAGACCAGCAATGCCTCGCCGACATCCTTGGCCTTGCTCCAGTCGACGCCTGACGTGCCATTGCGGCCGTGTAACAGTGCATTAGTGACGCCGACCCCGATGATTGAGCCGATCAAAGTATGCGAGCTGGAAGCCGGTAGCCCGAATGCCCAGGTACCGAGATTCCAGACAATTGCGGCGATCAGTAATGCGAACACCATGGCAAAGCCGGCATGGCCGCCGACTTGCAGGATAAGTTCGACTGGCAGGAGTGAAATGATGCCAAAGGCGACGGCGCCGGAGGAGGTCAGCACGCCGGCGAGGTTGAACAATCCCGACCAGACGACCGCGAAATTCGCCGGCAGCGAGCGGGTGTAGATCACGGTTGCCACCGCATTCGCGGTGTCGTGAAAGCCGTTCACGAACTCAAAGCCGAGCGCAATCAAAAGCGCGACGAACAGGAGGAAGAACGGTGCGTAGTTCGTCACCTTCGCACCGGTAGCGTCGATGTCGGCATAGATGCTGTACGCGACGAACAGCAAAACCGCTGCGATAACTCCCCCGAAGATAATGCCGGTCAACGGGTTAACGGCGCCGCTGAGGTCCGGACCTTTCCGGGCTGCAGGCTCGATTGAACCAGGCAAAACGGCAGTTTCACTCATGCGCGGACCCCTCTTGACGAGAAGGGCCCAACCTTGCGCGAGCACTGTGACAGTCAGATGAAAGCTTAGTTGCGGGCTATTTCCAGTGGGCGCATGGTTGTGAGATCAACCACTTCCACCACATCGTCATCGGCAATCGGAACCTCGAGCGGCCGCGTGAAGGTGCCGATGGCATCGCTCTCCGGCCGATACGTGAAACCGAGCTGCTCGAGCATCTTGACCACCGCCTGATTGCGATCGGTCCGCCGATAGCTGACCTCAACCGTGCCGCCGGCGTGGACGGCCTGCAATTGCTTCGCCAGCCAAGCAAAGAACGATTGTTCTACCCGCTTACGCTGCACACGGCAGCTCATCATGAATGACTGCACCCGCGCCGCCTGCCGATCGACGACGCACATGCCGACGACACCGTAATCGCCGAAGCGGTCTTCGCAGCGAAGTAGATAGGCCTGATGTCGGGAGGAGGGATCCATCAGGGCTTCGATGTCGTTACGCGAATATTTGGTGCCCGATACGTTGAGCTGATTGGTGCGCTGTGAAAGCTCGTACGCCCGTTCCACGTGCGCCACCGACAAATCGGAGATTTCCAGCCGGATGCGGCAGCCGCGCAGGAAAGTGGCATAGTCGGTATCGGAGCTGGCGAAGGTTGCCTGACGGCGTTCTTCAATCTGATACAGCGTGCGGCGCTTGGCGCTTTCCGCTGTTGCCGGCACGTCGAACAGCGGACTGGTGAGCAAATTCGGAATGTCGGTATGCGGCAGCGCCGTCACTTCGGGCAAAGTCTCGCCAACTTCGCCCCGCTCGAATGCCTGATCGTCGATGAATACGAAAGTGTCGAGACCGATATCGAGCTTTTCAGCGATTTGCCGGATGCCGGCGCTTTTCGGGCTCCAACCGATTTGCGGGAACAGGAAATAGTCGCGAATGCCGAAGGCTTGCAGTGCCGCCAGCGCTGCATCGGGGTCGTTTTTGCTGGCGATGGATTGCAAGATGCCGCGCCGGTCGAGCTCGATGACGGTCGCGAGCGCGGATGGATTGAGCATCAGCCCTTCGCGTCCGACTTCCGCCAGTGTGCCGTGCCAAAGCGTATCATCCAGGTCCCATACGACACACTTGGCGGTGCGGGCGCGCTTGGCTGTGCGCGCGCCCGGCGCCTTGGCTTCAATTTGGCCGCGATCCTCGATCGTCGCGCCGGCTCCGGCGACGAAACGGACGAAATCAATCAAGCCGAAAACGACCTCTCGCCCGGCGGCGTCGCCGATCGGCTCGATCTGAACGAGAAACCGCTCGCTTAAATCGAGGTGAGCCGAGATTTCCGCGCAGGGCAGGACGAAGCGATTGTAACCGGCTCGCAACTCAAAGCGTGACTGAAATAATCCCTGTTCTTTGCCGTCCGGCAGGAAAGTGACGGTCAGTGGGACCGGCGGCCCCGACGCGAGCCAAGCTTCGGCGACAAATGCGTCTACCCGGCCGGGCGCTGACGCGACTGTAGTCGCCTTGAGCTGATTCCAGTATCGATGCGCGCGGAAATAGAAGGTCTGTGAGGGCGAGAAGCTGACGATCAACGAGGACACGACTCGGTCCAGCCATTCACGCGCCAAAGCATTTTTGTGCGAAAAAAGGCGGACCGGTCCCGCGCCTTCCAGCTTGGCCCAGCGGCGGAAGCGGACCCGCCCGAGCGCGACGTTGCCGGTCTTTCCTTGTTCGATGCCATCGGCAAACCGCCGACAATGACCATCGCGCCGCGGCGTATAGAACGCGCACGAGGCGTAGCAGGTCGGAAACGCGCATTCCGAGCAATGCTCGCCCCAAATCATCAGGCTGCGCGCTTCGACAGCGGCCGCAAGCTCGCGGAATTTTTGCCTGGTTTCCGCGGGCAGCGTAATGCGGGTGTTAGCTCGGTTATCGACGGTCTCGTACATCGTTTGCCGATTATTGCATTCGCTTAGGCCGCATCAGGAATATAGAAGAGCGCGATGCATGCGACTGAAATGGCAAGCATTAACGCTACCGACCAGCCGTACGGGTCCGATCATGATTTTCGGCGATTGCTTTTCGATTAACGCCCGACCAAGGCTGGAAATTCGTCGGCACGGCGGGATCGGCGCGGTATCTCACGTTGGTTGCCGCTCCTGTCCGGTCAGGTATCGGGCGAGCACGGCCCATAGGGGCTTGCGGTTGAGATCGGCGTCGAGCGGTAATGGCCGCAGCGGCGATCCATCGGCGCGTTTCCAATATTGCTTCAGCCAGGTCGAGCGGTCGCTCAAACCCCAGGTCGCGATCGATAACGGCTTTGCCACCGAAAACACGATGTCGAGATATTCAGCAAGGTGACGGGCGGTGACGCGGTCGCGCTGTTCGATGCTGCCGAGGATTTTGCAATCATTGACGTCGAGTTCGGTGATCAGCAGGCGATAGCCGAGTTTGACGACCTCGCGCAAAAAGCCGGTGAGCTCGGCGTGATCGAACGATTGATGCGCTTCAAGGTGGGACTGCAACGCCAGGCAATCGACCGGCGTGTTTTGCTCGCGCAGCTTGCGCAGCAGCGCGAGCAAGGAGGCGCGGCGGCGCTGCGGTTTGGTTCCCACGTATTCGATGCCGTATTCGCTCAGGCACAACGGCACTTGCGGATCAGCCGCGCGGGCGAGACGGAACGACAGATCGATGTAGGCTGGGCCAAGGCAGCGCAACCACACCGAATTGCGGTGATCGTCGATAAGGCGATCGTCTGGCTCGATCGGCTCGTTGACGACGTCCCATGCCCAAATTTTTCGGCGATAACGCGCGACCTCGGTACTGATATGGCGCTCAAGCGCCGCTTGCGCTTCTTGGCCGGTCGTCAGGTTGGCGACCCAGTCCGGAATTGCCGTGTACCAAACCAGTGTATGCCCGTGCATGAGCATGGCGTTGCGCGCGGCGAACGTGGCGATACTGTCGCCCTCGGAAAAGTCGAACTTACCCGGCAGCGGCTCGGTCGCGTTCCATTTCAGTGAGCTTTCCGGGACAAAAATATTTGCTTCGATGGCGAACTTTTCGAGCAGGATGCGGTCCGACTGAACATTCGGAGCGGCGCCGGCGCATCCGTATCTGATTCCGGACGTTCGCGTGTGATTGCGCAGCGGCGGCTCGAGTTCGAGGTTGAAAGCGGCCCGCGCGCCAAGCGGCGGCGCAAGCGCTGTGCCTGCCAGTGTCGCACCCGCGAACCCTAGGATCGCCGATCGCCGGGTCAAAAGAGATTGGGCCATGTGTTTATCTCGGCGCATGCTGCTGCTGCTCGTCACCGTGCCGGATTACTGCGCCCCAGCCATCAGAACGCCGCCCGTACCGCATTCATTGCGGCGTTCCACCAGGCGTCGTCGTCGATGACCGGGATGATGCGTTTGTCTTGCCGCGCGACCGCCAGAAGCTGATCGGCGATCGTGTTCAGATCGGCGTTGGTTGGAATGAACGTGAATGCGCCGTTTTGCATCAGCTTGGTGAAGCCCTCGTGGTGCGCAAATTCGGTCGCCGAGTGAGGCGCGGTGACGACCACCGGACGATCGGAGTGCAGGCACGCGATAACGCTCGAGCGGCGCGCCGTCAGGCCTTCCGGAAATAGGAACAGGAAGGCGCCGATTTCCTCAAACAGCGTGTAGAGCTCGATTTCGCTCGGGATATAGCCGGTGACAATGACCTGATCGCCGATTGCCAGCCGGGACACCTTCGATCGGAATTCCTGTTCGTAGCCGTCGAGTGATTTGGTGAAGCTGCCGATAAACACGATAGCAGCGCGGACGCCGCGTCCTTGCAGGTGCTTGCAAATGTCGAGCAGCGCCATCGCTGCCTTGCCGCGGTAGATCGAGCCGAAACAGCCGATGACGACATCGCTATTTTTAGTGGCTTCCCGCAGTCGCCGAACCCGCTCGGTAACGGAACGCTCGTGCGGCGCGCGGATGGTCGGCGGATGTGGCACCAGGCGGCACTTCGCTCCGGCGCCGCTAAGCCAGCGGCTGTTGGCGATCTGTTCGGCAATGAATGGCGAAACCACGATGATGGTGCGGCTGAGCATCACGATCGGCGCGAGCGCAAACCGGCGCAACCAGTGCAGCCCCGACCACTCGTGCATAAAAACACTGACCGGGCGCCGCGCCAGCGCTGCGACCAGCAGAATCAACAGCGGCGTCAGCAGTAGCCGCTTCCACGCCACCAGCGGCAAATTAAAGATTACCCGATCGGCTTTGAGAATTTTGCCGAGAACGCCCGGCAAGTCGCGCCAGTGGCCCGAGATCGGCAGCAATTCGTATCCTTCATCGGCGTGACGCGTGCGTAGCGCGTCGACAAGAGAACGGGTAAAGATCTCAACCGCGCAGGATTCCTCGCTCGGCGTCAACAGGAACAGCCGTTTGCCGCGTAAAGCAACCGTGCCCGGCACGGCGGTGCTGTCCTCAAACGCTTGCCCGGTCAGCGGCAGGTTCATGGCTGCTCGCGTCCCAGATTTTGCCGCACCGGCAGCACTGACTCGATGGACGCCCTCCCGCGCAGCAACTGCTCCAGTGTTGCGCGAATGCCGGCAACGTTGAGAAGAATGGCCGCGCCGGCATAGCCGACGCCACCGAGAAGAGCCACGCTGACCAGCGTGGTGAGACCGTGACCCGCCAATGCGGTCTTTGCGGCATAAGTGACAAGCGCCATGAATGCGGTAGCGGTGGCTACGCGGGTTACCGCCCCGCCGATGAATGGCAAACGAAAGGCTCGCCGCGACAGCAAGATACCGACGAGGATGCCGCCTGCTTCGGCGATCAAGACCGCGGCGGCTGTGCCGGTCAGCCCGTAGGCGAGCGTCAGCGGAAACAGCAGCGCAATGTTAACGACAAGCAGCAGCGTATCATGGGCAACCTGAAGCAGCGGCTTTTCCGCGAGCTGGAAGCTGACTTGCAGATACAACTGATTGACGGCGCCGCACATGCGCCCGAGAACAAGCAGCGGCAAGACCATCGCAACCGCGGTCTGAAATTGCGCGCCCAGCAGCGTTCCGGCGACCACATCGCCGGAAATCGCCAGCCAGACTGCCACTGGCGCAATCAGCGCAAGGATGAGTTCGGCGCCTTCCGCAAGCCGCGCCCGGGTCGCGGCGGGACCGGACTCGGCAAGCGTGCGAAAGGCGATCGGAAACATCGCCGACGCGGCACTGGCGCCAAGGATGCCGATAAGCTGCCGCGACATTTCGGCAGCCAGACCGTATTGGCCGGCGGCGCTCTCGCCCATGAGGTAGGCGATGCCCAACCGGTCCAGCGAATTATGCAGCGCAAAGGTAATCGCGCCCAGCGAGAAGGGCAGCCCGTAACGGGCAAATTGCATGAGGTGCTCGCGAGAATAAAACCGCTGCGAGCGCGTCAGCGTGCGCTGATACGTTACCAAATTGGCGATCAAAAAGCTTGCCGCGACGCCGATCAGGAGGCCGATGCCGCCGCCGCCAAGCGAGATTGCAGCGAGCCCCAGGCCCAACCCGAGCGTGCTGCGAACAACCGCGAGCGTCGCAAAGCGCGCCGGATTGAGCTTGGCGCGTCTGAATTCCTGGGTGATCTCGAACGCGCTCAGCGTCAGCGACAGAAACAGGCTTCCGGCCAGAATCTCGAAGCTGACATTGGGGCGAATGATCAGGATCGCGATCGGCGTCGCTACCGAAATAACCAGCGCAGTGACCGCATAGGCCATTACCGCCACATGGCGCAGGTCGACGTCCGGCGTCCGCGCCTGAAAGCGCGACACCGACAGGCGAACCCAGGTGAAGAAGATCGCCGAGATTACGCCGGCGCTGCTCAGCCCGATCACGTACACGCCATATTCAGCCGGCGACAAGAGATGGCTGTAAAGGATCATCGCCAGGAAGCCGATTAGGGCCGGCGTCAAATGCGCCAGGAGATAGATCAGCGCGAAAGGATTCATCACAGCTCGACACCGTGTTTATGGGCGCCGTCCCCGATTGCGCCGGTCAAGGACGATTTGTCCCGGTGCCGCGCCGCGCGATTGAAGTGTTCGAGCCCGCGAAAGAACAGATAGACGAGGCGCGGCCGCAAAATACTGTCTGGATAGCGGAGCGCGCCGATCGTCAAATAAGCCAGGAAACCGCGCATCCGGCCTTGAACGTATTGATTGCGGGCCCCTGCCCAGTACGAGTCGATTTCCGCCAGCCGTCGTCGCCGCTTCAACTCGGCGGCGGAAAAGCGCCGGCGGATCGCGGGGTTTGCATAGATCGCATCGATGGCTTCGCAATTCGGACGTAAAGCCGATTCACGCAGCTTGTAGCTCGCACTACTGAACCGTTGACGATACAGGAGGATTATTTCGCCGGGCATCGCTGCGAAGTCACCGAGCGCAGCGAGACGACACCAGAACTCCCAATCCTCACCCAGAGTCAGTGCCGCATTGAAGCCGCCAATTGCGCGGGCGGCGTCGGTGCGCACACAAATTGCGCCGGAGATGAAGTTTTTCGCGATCAGATTACGCAGCGTGTCGCCGCCCGGCAACATTTTCCAACGTAAGTAGGAGCGGGTGGACAGTTCTACGCCGTCCTCCGAGATTTTAATGTGGTGGCCAAAGCAAGCGATGCGCTCGGGCAATCCATCGAGCGTTGCGACCATGCGGGCGAGTGCGTCGCGAGTCAGCATATCGTCGGCATCGAGAAAGAAGACGTAAGGAGAGCGGGCCACTGCGAGGCCGACGTTGCGCGCCGCGCTGACCCCACTATTTTCTTGCCGGAGCAGAACCAAACGGTGGTCGGAGAACGTCTGCAAGATTGCCTGGGTGTTGTCGGTCGAGCCGTCATCGATGACGATGACTTCGATATTGTTCAATGACTGTGTAAGCGCGCTTTCGACGCTCTGCCGAATGAAGCGTGCGACGTTATATGCAGCAATGATAACAGTTACTTTGGGAATCGACCGTTTGTCCCAGGTGGCCCGGCGGCTGCTGGTTTTGACGATTGGCGCGTGCAGCCGAGCCCGGCGCCGTTGGACTTGGCTGTTGGTCTGCTGATCACGCCGGGGAAAGATCAAGTTCTGCATGGCGTCACGATTGTGCGGCGGTGCGCCGTCCGCCGGCAGTTGCGCGGATGAGTTCGAGTGCACCGGCAATTGTCGTGATGGCGCAGCCCGCCCTATTGGCCGAAGTCACCGCCCATTCGAGAAGATCCGGGGTCACGCCGTATTTGCTCGGCTTTTCTGCGACGTCATGACTGTAAAAGATCAACCAGCCGCAGCAGCGGACGGCTTCGGCGACCAGCGCGCTGATCCCGGCGCGATCGGGTGCAGCGCTCTCAAGCGGGCAGGCTTTCAGCGAGCCGAGATCGACGCTATTGCTATTGATGCCGGGATGGACCGTTCGGCATGAATCAAAGCGGCGTTCGAGATAGCGCTTGGCACGAACTGACATTTCGCCGAACGGATAGGCAAAGTTCTTCAGGGTAATCGCACTGTCAATAGTCCGTATAAACAGTCGGTTGCGGTTGATTTCGTCGTCGAGCGCATCGGTACCGATGCGCGAGACTTCGGGGTGAGAATAAGTGTGGCACCCGATCTCATGCCCGAGCGTCGCAAGCGTTCTGATGTGTTCGATTGACGCCAGCCGGCCGACCGGACTGGCGGCGCCACAGCCGCCTCCGGCGACGTAAAAGGTGCCATGGACGCCATGATTTGCCAGAATTTCGGCGCCGATCTCACACGCCGATACCGGCACATCATCGAAAGTGAAAGTCACGATCGGCGGAGTATTTTGTAGCGCGAGCATCTTGCTGCGGAGCGAGCGCGCGATAAATCGCTCCGCTTTGCCGCGTACTTTCAGCGGCAGCGAGACCCCGTTCAGTTCCTGCGGACGTTCGCCGAACATCATTGCTGGATCGCTTTCCGTTGGCGGTTCGAGTGCTGTGGGCAATTGATCGGCTTCGGCGCCCTGGCGTCGTCCGATTCCATAGGTTGCCAATCATGCGCGCTTGAAGTCGCCAACGAGCGTCGCGCGCGGCGCACTTGCAGGTACACTAGGCCAGCCGCGCTCAGCGCACTCTCGTAATCACTAAGCGGCAGCTTATGGGTGGCCAATTTGTTTTTGTACGGAGCGTCGCCTTCGCCGAGATCAAACGTCGCACATTTATCGAAGCTGCATCGGTCAATCAGATGCTGCAACAGAAGATGGCCCACGGAGTATTGCCGATAGGCCGGGTCATAGGCCGGAAAGGTGTAATAAAAGCAGCCGTGGCTGGTGAAGCCGAGATGCGCGGACACGACTTTGCCCGCGCAGATCAGCGCCGAGATGTGGCTGAGACCGCCGATCTGCCGTGGCGCCGCCATCTCCCGATAAAAGCGGCGAATCCCCGGCATCGCGAGAAAATCGTGGCCGGTGGTAGCCATGTACTTCTGACGCTTGAACTGAATGAGCGTGGTGAAAATCTCGTCGGCCTCTGCCGGCGGCGGATTGATCACGAAAGCCGTCTCGCCGAGTTGATTGAGCCGCCGAAAGTCCCGGTGCAACTTTTTACGCAGCCGGGCAACCGAGGTAGCTGCATTGAGGTTGGCTGCCATCGCACTCAGCGTGATCGCATGACCGCATGTCCCGTGCGGCGTGCAATCGAGATAGGTGAGCGGATTGGGAATACCCATGATATTGCCGGGTATTTTCTGTAAGTCGATGACGTCTACTTTTGGCAACCGCGACAGAATCATCAGCCAGATCGCCGCAAACTCTTCCCGTGTCAGTTCGGCGCCGGGCGCGACGATCGGCGCATTAAAATCGGAGACGCCCGCGTCCATGAAGCGGAGAAGGCGCACGTTGAACTTTTTTTCCACAACCAGCGGCAGATAAAAGATCGGTCCGCGCTCGCGGTGCTTGACGACCACGAGAAACGACTGAGCGCGATGTGCATCGCCGACGGTGTTCATCCAGACATCGAGGAATTCGCGCGACTGATAAACGTGCATCGTTATGTTGGAGGCGTCGGTGATCGACGGCCAGCCGGCGCGGTCGAAACTGCCGCCTTCGAATACATTGACGGAGAACGGGAATGACGGCGCGGCGGTAGCAGCAATCGGCTGCAATACGTCGGTTGTCATTGCCATACTCATTTCAACACTCACAACCGACCCCACCCGACGTTTTAGGCGCTTCCGCCGTTACAAAGAAACCCGCGTTGCAATTAGTGTTAATCTGCCGACCGCGCGGCGAGCGGCAAGCGAACACCCACTGCGACAAAAATTTGCCGGCTTAACTAACGCTGGTCCGCCCGGTGCGCCGTCGGCGCGGCTGTTAACGAGGATTGCGATACTCCTCGTAAAAGATGCCGAACTCAGCCGCGATGTAACCGACGCCGCGGGCCGCCCAGATCAAGCTGTTCATGGCGGCGCGGCGTCCGCCCCATGCGGCCGCCGGGAGCGAAAAAATACCGAGGCTCACGAGACCAAGACCCTTGCACCAGTGGCGTATCACGGCGCCAATCCCGCCCGACAGTTTGCGATCGATGCGTGTTGCTTCGGTGCCGGTCCGGAATTTCCGCCGCAGCAGGTAGCCGACTGTCGTGCGCGATCGGGGCATCGTTTCGAATACTCGCGCGTCATCGGCCCAGGCGAAGCTGCGGCCGTCCGCCTGACAACGCCGGAAGAATTCGCTGTCGCTCCCGCCGGTGAACGCAAAAGCGTGGTGGAAGGGTTCGTCGAGGTATTGCTCAAGCACGCTGCGCCGGATCAGCATGTTGCCGGCGCCGTAAATCATCGGCACTCGTCCGGTCGGGTAACGTGCAGGCGCGTAAAGTCCGCTCTCGGCGAGCCAATGGGTTGGCGCGTCGAAAACCGGGAACACTGGACCGCCGACGATGTCGGCGTCGTATTGCCGCGCAACCGTCGTCAGTTCGGCAAGCCAGTCCGGGTCCGGATACTCGTCATCGTCAAGGACAGCCACATAATCGACCGCCGGGACAGTGCGGCAAGCGCGCGCGAAGGCGCTGTTGTACGCGTAGGTATGTCCGCGGCGCGGTTCGACGAAACAGGTGATCGGCAAACGAAATGTCGGCGCGATCGACTCGACGACGGCAATTCCGGCACGGTTCTCAGCGTCATTGTCGACGACGATGACGGTTATCGCGCCGGGATAGGTCGACCGTTCGATATGCGTCAACAGTTTGCGCAGCCCGGCCGGACGCCGGAACGTCGGGACGCACAAGCACACCGAAGGCTTTGTTGGGCTACTCACCGGTCCGGTCCCACGCCGGTTGATCGACTTGCCGTGTTCGCGTCAGCAACAGAAACAGCGCGTGCGGATTGGTCACGAAATAGCGGCCGGCGAGACGCCGTGGCTCAAGATACAACCGGTAAGCCCATTCCAGGCCGACGTTCCGCATCCATTGCGGAGCGCGGGCGTTCTTGCCCGAAAGAAAATCGAACAGGCCGCCTGCGGTCTTGATCAGCCCAACGCCGCGGAGCCGATCGCGATTGCGCATCGCGAAAATCTGCTCGCGCGGTACCCCCAACCCCAACCAGAGGATGTCCGGCTCAGCCGCATTGATGGCGTCGACGATTGCGTCTTCGTCGAACTCTCGGCGCAAATAGCCGCCGTTGTAGCCGACAATGTTAAGGTCAGGGTAAAGTTCTTGCGCGTGCAGCGCCGCTTGCATCACGACCGATTGCGTTGCGCCAAGTAGAAAGAAACGTGCACTGCGCTGCTGGGCGACGGCGGCGACGTCGTGAAAAAGATCGGTTGTGCAGACCCGTTCCGGCAGCGGGGTTTGGTGGAAGAGGCGCGACACGAAGACCAGCGGCATGCCGTCGGCATGAATGAGGTCGGCGGCGAGAAATAGATCACGGATATCCGCTTGTCGCGCGGCGAGTGACAATACCTGGCCGTTTGCCGAAGTTACAACGACAGGTGGGAGAGCGGCGCCACGGCGGCTGAGAGCAAGCTCAACCATCAGTTCTGCCGACACGGTGCGATCGATAACCGCAATCGGCAAGCCGCCGATATCGGCGACGGGAACCGTCCATCGTCGGTCCGCAGCCACGTCAAAACAAACGTGGTCCGATGCAGCCTTCATGGCCCGCGCTCCTGGCGCATACTTAATCGCTAAGTTACAGAAAACAAAGGTAAATTAGACATTAGGCTTAAGCATGAGCGACCGTGAAGGATGAAGAATCGTTACCGGGCGCTAACGGTCCTGCCGCGCGCCGCCAGCATCAAACACCCGTCGATTTCGCTGTCGATCGGAGGCCTGAGGCGGCGCGGCAAAAATTCCGAAACCGGCAATACCGGGCGCCGCTCGCTCTTGAATTTGGCGAACAGCCTTACATCATCGTCGGCGACGACCAGATAGTGCCGCGCGAACGATGTGACGTAACGGTCAATGCTCTCGCACAGCAGAGCGCAGCGTTCGAAATCGCGCCAGTAGCTCGGCGTAATCAAGCTGACCGTGTGTGAGGCGCGAGAATTGTCCGTACCGGCTACGTGTTCGCCGAGCCGGCGGAAGAATAAAGTTAATAATCCAGCAAGGTTAAGACGGCCGGCGCGCCGTGTTTCCCGATGGGAGGCGACGTCCGATGATGTGGTTCGATTGCGGTGCTTGATGTGATTTACAGGAAAGTAGGCGCAATCGTGGGTGCTCCGAACTAATATTTCCCGAATTGCCCCAATAACAAATTGACTGCGCGGCTGAGATTGTCGGCTTTCCGCTTGGCAATGTGTCCCATCGTTGATGCCGACAATCGACGGCCAAGCCGTTCGGCGCGTCAGCGAGCTGCGCGCGACACCGAGAGCAGGCGCAAGCCGAACACCGCCGTAAACAAGAAAAGTTCGGATGTGCCTTCCTGCAATAGCCTGCTCTCGAAACACGATGCAAAGGCGGCGAA
>JASHSY010000305.1 GCA_030040825.1 Xanthobacteraceae bacterium | reverse complement strand
GCCGAAGAAGAAGTGAGGGCGTGTCGGAGCTGATCCCTGATCATGCTCTGGCGCGGGACGACGCCGATGCTGCTCCTGGTTGGACTTGGGAATCCGGGAGCGCGCTACGTCGGCAACCGCCACAACATCGGCTTCATGGTGTTGCAGGAAATCGCCAAGCGCCACGGCATCGGGCCGTGGCGCCGCCGTTTCCAGGGCGTGGCATGCGAGGGACCGATCGGCGGCGAGCGTGTTCTCTTGCTGCTGCCCGGCACCTACATGAACGAGTCAGGCCGTGCGGTCGCCGAGGCAATGCGGTTTTACAAACTTTCGCCGGGCGACGTGACGGTCTTCCACGATGAGATTGAGCTGCCGGCGGGCAAAGTGCGGGTCAAAGTCGGTGGCGGCATCGCCGGCCATAATGGCTTGCGCTCGATCAGCGGGCACATCGGCAACGATTACCGGCGGGTGCGCATCGGCGTCGATCATCCCGGGCACAAAGATCTTGTGGAGCATTACGTGCTGAGCGATTTCGCCGAGAGCGAGCGGCCGTGGGTCGAGGCGCTTACCGGCATCCTCGCCGACAACGTTGGTCTTTTGATGCGCGGACAGGATGCAAGTTTTCAGAACAAGGTTCATCTCGCCATGGTCGCCAAGGGCTTCGACGCCACCGCAGGCGAAAGCGATCGAGACAATTAAGGTGCCTGGTAAGGCCGGTGCTTGACACGAAAACACGAGAACACGATATTTGTGGAATGAAGAACGTCACTATCACGCTTCCCGACGATCTGGCCCTGCGCGCCCGGGTTGAGGCCGCCAAGCAAGACAAGAGCTTGTCGCGCTTCGTTGCTGAGTTGCTCGATAAGCAATGCAAGACCGAGAGCGAGAGCGCCAAGAAGCGCGCGGTGCTTCGTGAGTTTTTGAAAGGACCGGGATTCCCTGGCGCCAGCAAGGCTTGGCCCGGACGCGAGGCTCTCTATGCCGAACGGGAAGACGAACTGCTTCGTCGATACGAATCTGCTCATTTACGCGACGGATCGGACCGAACCCGAGAAGCACCGTCGAGGGTCGGATTTGCTGAAGCGGATTATCAGCGACCATACACTGGTACTCAGTCCGCAAAGTCTAAACGAGTGCTATCACGTCCTCGCGGTAAGGCGCCGCGTCGTGGCGGTCGCTGACGTACGGGCTTTTGTCTGGTCGTTGAGCGATTTTTGCACCGCGCCCTACGACTTCATGACTACTCAACTGGCGTGGATTATGGCGGACCGATTTGGCTTTGGCTGGTGGGATTGCATGTTGCTGGCTTCTGCGACGCTCGCGGGTTGCGAAATCTTCTTCAGCGAGGATATGCGGCATCGGCAACGCATAGGTTCGATGATCGTACTCAGCCCGTTCCGGCTTGAGCGTGATTTCGACTTCTCCAGGATGAAATGATCCTCCATGGGTTTTAAATGCGGCATCGTCGGTTTGCCGAATGTCGGCAAATCGACGCTCTTCAACGCGCTGACCGAAACGGCGGCGGCGCAGGCGGCGAATTATCCATTCTGCACCATCGAGCCGAATGTCGGTGAGGTGGCGGTGCCGGACAAGCGGCTCGACACGCTGGCCGCGCTCGCCAAATCGGCGGCGATCGTGCCAACGCGGCTGACTTTCGTCGATATTGCGGGTCTCGTCCGCGGCGCTTCGAAAGGCGAGGGGCTTGGCAACCAGTTCCTCGCCAACATCCGCGAAGTCGATGCCGTCGCCCACGTCGTGCGCTGCTTTGAGGATACCGATGTGACTCATGTCGAGGGCCGCATCGATCCGGTCGCCGACATCGAAACGGTCGAGACCGAGCTGATGCTGGCCGATCTTGAAGGCCTGGAAAAGCGGGTGGACGCGTTGAACAAAAAAGCCAAGGGCGGCGACAAGGAAGCCAAAGAGTCGCTCGATCTGATCAATCGCGCGCTGTCGCTGTTGCGCGACGGCAAGCCGGCGCGGCTGGTCGAGCGCAAGCCCGAGGAGGAGCGTGCCTTCCACATGCTCGGTCTGCTGACCGCGTTGCCGGTGCTCTATGTCTGCAATGTCGAGGAAGCGTCAGCCGCGGTCGGCAACGATTACGCGAAAAAGGTCGAAGCCCGCGCCAGGCAGGAGGGCGCGGCCGCCGTCGTCATCTCGGCCAAGATCGAATCGGAGATTGCCGTCCTCTCGCGCGACGAGCGCGACGATTATCTTGCCGCCGTTGGGCTGAAGGAGGCCGGGCTCGACCGGCTCATTCGCGCCGGCTATGTGCTGCTCGATCTGGTGACGTTTTTCACAGCCGGACCGAAAGAGGCGCGCGCCTGGACGGTGACGCGCGGGACCAAGGCGCCGGCCGCCGCCGGCGTCATCCACACCGACTTCGAGCGCGGCTTCATCCGTGCCGAAACTATCGCCTACGACGATTATGTGGTCCTCGGCGGCGAAGCCGGCGCGCGCGACGCCGGCAAGATGCGGCTAGAAGGCAAGGATTACGTCGTGCAGGACGGCGATGTCAAGCACTTCCGCTTCGCCAATTAATGGCGCAGCTTCGGCCTTACTGATTGCCGAGCGTTCCCTGATTGCGGATCGCGCCGAGATGCTCGTTGATCCGAAACACGATCAGCACGAATTCGGCGGCGATACGCGACAAGACCACGCCCATGCAGGCGCCGAGCAAGCTGGCTATCAGAAAAATCATGCCGACGAAGGGATTGTACGCCATGGTGGTCAACGAGGAGACCGCTCCGGCCATTCCGACCAGGACGGAAATGACTACCGCCAACCAGTAAAAGACTTTGATCACGGTGGGGGTGACGAAGCGCTCCCACTGGAACAAGTCGTTGATTCCGAACATGCCGCTCTCTCCCGCGTCAACGAACTGACCGCGACCCGCGACGAAAACGCCGAATCTGTACTGCTTGATGGCCCGCCAGACTGCACGCCGACCGTCCCGTGGTCAATCGGGCGCGGTTTGGCGGCGATTTTACGGCGCCGGA
The DNA here is from genome assembly GCA_030040825.1 of Xanthobacteraceae bacterium. Taxonomy (GTDB): domain Bacteria; phylum Pseudomonadota; class Alphaproteobacteria; order Rhizobiales; family Xanthobacteraceae; genus BOG-931. The sequence goes on along the minus strand of JASHSY010000305.1, from coordinate 4,885 downwards.
ACGTGAGTTCCGTCGTCGCTGCGCTGCAGGAACGCAAGGCTGGCGGCGCGCGTTGGGGTCCCAGCGCGGATGATTCCATCCGTATCGCCAACGTATGGAGTGCTCAATGCGAAACTTTATCTCGTATAGTGCCCTGGCGGTCGCGCTTGCCGCAGGCGTCTCCGTCGCGCATGCGCAGACGGTCGATACCGTGATCGCGCCGCCGCCGGCGCCGGTTGCCATCGCCCCGGCTCCGGTCGAGACGGTGCAAACGGTACGCACCGTGCAATCGACCACGACGCCGCGCCGCCATGTCGTGCGCCGCCACGACGGCGTGACGACAACGCGCACGACGACGGTCACCGAGCGTGTCGTGCCTGCGCCGGTAGCGCCGGAAGTCGTCACGCAACCGGCATACACCCAGGTCGTGCAGACGCCGTATCCGCGGCTCTATGACGTAGCGACACCGCCCGCGGTCGCCCCCGTGGCGCCCGTTGCCGTGCCGACGCCCGCGCCGACCTACCGCTACATCTACGAGCCCGACCGCATTCTGGTGATCGACCCATATACCAACATCGCGGTGCAGGCGATCCCGCGCTAACGCCCACCAAGACCCCACGCGGCTCGTGTTGCGCCGCGTGGGTCCGCGAACCACGGGAGGCAGGGATGAAAAGCTATCTGGTGCATCGCCTGACGGCGGCGGCGTTGCTTGGCGCGGCAACCGCGATCACCGGCGCTTTGTCGGCCGGCGCGCAGAGCGGCAGCATTGACGAGACCGTTGCACCAAATGGTTTGGCGCCAAAGCTCGAACTGACGCCAGCGCAGCGCAATGCGATCTATCAGGAAGTCCGCAAGGACAAGAGCAAAGTCGCACCCAGCCGATTCGCGACCAATGTCGGCGCCGAAGTGCCGCCAATGATCGAACTCTATGCGCTCCCCGATGATATCGTTGCCGCCAATCCGGAGACCAAACTTTTCAAATACACCCGGGTTGATGATCAGATCGTCCTGGTCGATCCGACAAAAATGCGCGTCATTGCCGTGATTGGGCCGGGACCGACCCGATAGCGCGTGTCACCGCTCAGCCGCCTTGGCGCCGGCGACCACTGCCTTGGGAAGCACGTCGAGATATGGCCCCATGAAGAACGCTTCGCCGGCGCCGTCACCGTAATAGCGATCGTAGGCGTCGATCATTGCGCGTACCGGCATGAGACACGACGGCATCGAGGCCACGATCAGATCGCCGAGTGCGGCGCCAGCATTGTTGCCGTAGCGGGGATCGGTGATGACGGCGTGCACGATGCAGTCGGTCGCCGAACGTACCAGCGGTTCAGTCGCCGCCGCCTTCTCCTGGATTGAGAGATTGATTTCGCGGCCGGGGTCAAGCGCCGGTCCGGTTGCCACGGCGACGACAAGCGCGGCGCTCAGGAAATGTGCGACGATCATGTGAATTCCTTCACCCTGCGTGTGCAGCCATAGCGGGGCGAATCGCCACCGGTCAATCGTTTTCCCACCGGCCAGGACACCGGTTCCGTGCCGAGCCGGTGGGTGTTATAATGACTTGCATCGATTGGGAGACGCCCGAATGATTCTGCCCAAGGCGCTCATGCTCGGCGCGCAATTGATGATGCCGGTCGCCGCGACGGTTCCCGATAGCGTGCCGCAGCTCAATGTTGAGCAGGTGTGCGAGGGTATCGCCAAACAGGGCGGCGTCACCTTCCGCGATCCGGCAATCGAGCAAGAGAGAAAGAATTGCATGCAAAGCGAGCAATCGATCCGTGACGAATTGGTCAAGCAATGGTCGAGCTTCTCACCCGCTGACCGGACTTCATGCGTGAACGAAGCGCGCATGGGCGGGGAGTCGAGCTACACGGAATTGATCACCTGCCTGGAAATGGCGCGCGACGTGCGGGCCATGCACGAACAGCAGCAAGAAGGTGCGCCGCCCGACAAACCAGCGCCGGCGAGCGGCGCTCGGCCGCGCCACTAGCGCGTACAATCGGCGGCAACGCCGAAACGCTCAAAACGAAACGAGCGCTGGTCGGACCGCGTTGGTCCGGGCAGCGCTCGCAGTCAGTGCGACAATGCGACGGTGTCGCGGCGCGTGCCGATTTACCAACGGTGCCAGCGGTGACGCCAGCCCCACCCGCCACGCCAGTACGGACCCGGTCCGTAGCCCCAATAAGGGCCGGGCGCCCACCAGCAGCGATAGGGTCCGCAAACCCAACGCACATCCTGAACATCATGGCCGACTTGGCCGGCCGCCGCTTTCAATCCATCGGCCGGCATGGCAGCGGCTTGCCCCACCACCATGCAAGATCCCAGAACGGCGGCGAGCGCCAAACCTGTCATTCTTAAACTAGTCACAGCAGGTCTCCTTTTTCGTCTATTTGCGAAATCGCCGCCCGACCCGAAAGTTCCGACAGTTCGCCTGAAAAGAGGCTGAAGGAATCTGTTGGTCGCCGTTCAACATCGTGACCGTTTGCGGGCGAACGCCGCAGGCGATCAGTAGGTGACGAGAATTTCGCTGACCTTCGGATTGGCGCCGCGCAGTGCGGAATCGTCCGAGGAAAATGCGCGATCGGCAGGCGCGGCGGCCAACGCCGATGCGGACGCTTTAGGGTCGGCGCGTAGGCTAATGCCGATCTTGCATCCGCCCGGAAGAACGGCGAGTTGACCGCCGTTCCAATCGCTCAAAGTCGCGACGCGGTCCTTGTTGAACCCCAAAAGCTTGAAAGACTTGCCATTGAGCTTTTCAAGTTCGCCGAGCGTCAAGCCAAGCCGAAGTTCGCCGGGCGCGATCCAGTCCGATTCACCATTGATCACGATCAGATGCGTGTCGGTCCGGGTCGCCGGTTTCGACCACCAAACCTCCAAACGCCGCTTCGGCTCCTTGGCGAACAGCACACTAGCCATGACCTTGGCGCCGGAGGCGGCATCGACCTGAGTAAAAGCGACATTGCGCGACCGATAAGCCATGGCGAGCTTGGCGTGGCTTGAATCTCGTCCGAACACGCCGTTGCAGCCAACGATGTCGGGTTTCGCCACGTGCGCCGGCCGCTGCGCCGCGCGCTCCTCCGGCATCGCTTCGGTTCCATGCGACGCAGACCGTATTCGCCGTTCGCCGCCGCTCGGCATGGCAACCGCAGGCGGTATCGGCTGGCGCATTTGCGAAGGCGCAAGCTCGTCTTCGGCGTCGAGATCGGGGTTGTCCGGGTTTGGCGCCGCCATCGCGCCCTTACGGGACGGCTTGGCCGGCTGCGGCGGTGGATTCGCCGGTGCGGTGATTTCTTCCTCGTCCATGATCGACGGCTGGTCGGCGGGGAACGGCTGCTTCTGCTGCGCCGCAATCGGGCCGGCGGTGGCGATAGCGAGCCCGCACAGCAGCAGCGCTTCGATCAACCGTCGATGCATGCGAAAGCGCCTCCCGCCTCGTGCCGCTCCACAGTAACATAGGACGGCGCTCAGTACACAGCGCGAGCGCCAATGCGCAACCGGGAGCATGCGTCGTGCAACTTCAGCAGAATACCGATCGCATCCAGACCACCCATATCGGCAGCTTGCCGCGACCGCATGTTCTGCTCGATGCGATGAAGGCGAAATATTCCGGGCAGAATTACGACGAGCGGGCTTATCGGACCGCGCTACGCGATGCTGTCAACACCGCAGTGCGCGAGCAGGTCAATTGCGGCATTGACATCGTCACCGACGGTGAATTTTCCAAGCCGGGCTTCTTCACCTATGTCCGCGAACGGCTCGAAGGCTTCGAATCGCGGCCGGGCATGAAAGTGCAGCTGTTTCAGCAGGAGGTCGCGGCTTTCCCGGAATACTACGAGCAGTATTTCAAGCGGGCGATGCTGGGCGGTGCCGTCGTCTCACTGGCGCCGGTGGTCTGCGTCGGGCCGGTCAAATACCGCGGCGAAAGCCTGGTCGCAACCGACATCGAGAATGTGAAGGCCGCCGCTGCTGCGGCGGGCGTCGCCAACGAGCATGTGTTTTTGCCGGCAACCGCCCCATCCGGCGTCGGCAAGAACGAGTATTACAAATCGGACGAGGAGTATTTCCACGCGCTCGCTGTGGAAATGGGCAAGGAATACCGGGCGATCGTCGACGCCGGCATCCTGGTGCAGATCGACGATCCGTTTCTGCCGGATATTTTTTATGAACCCGGCCTCGACGACGCGCAGAAACAACGCCGCGCCGAGATTTACGTGGAGGCGGTCAATGTCGGCCTGCGGGGAATTCCGGCCGAGCGGGTGCGCTTCCACACCTGCTACGGCATCAACCAGGGGCCGCGCATCCATGAAGCGGCCCTTAAGGACATCATCGGCTACGTGCTCAAGATCAATGCCGGCTCGTACAGCTTTGAAGCCGCCAACCCACGCCACGAGCACGAATATCATTTGTTCGAGCAAGTGAAAGTTCCGGACGGCAAGGTGTTGGTGCCTGGCGTCATCACCCACGCCAGCAATATCGTCGAGCATCCCGAATTGATCGCCGAGCGGATCATCCGTTATGCACGCCTGGTCGGGCGGGAGAACGTTATCGCCGGCGCCGATTGCGGCTTCTCATCGCAGGCGATGTACGACACCGAAGTGCATCGCACGGTGGTATGGGAAAAGTTCAAGGCGATGCGGGCCGGCGCCGATCTTGCCACCCAACAGCTTTGGGGCGACTAAAGCGAGCTGCGTCAGCGCTCTCCGAGACGACGGCAATTTCCTTGGCCTTCATGTCAGGCGCTGAGGACGCGGCCCTGCCGGCGCTTGGATCAAATCATTTTTAGTTAAGGCGCACATTTATTGTAATGGAATTGTTGAGAACGGAGTGGCACAATTTTGCATCGGGTAGGGGCAACTTGCGGGGTTAGTACCCCATGCAAGATTGGCTCTTGGTCGTGGCGCCGCTG
>JASHSY010000304.1 GCA_030040825.1 Xanthobacteraceae bacterium | reverse complement strand
CAGGCTAAACAGACCCGCAAGCGTCACGGCGTACCGAAAGGCCGGAATATGGAAGCCGGGCTTTTGCGTGATAAACACAAACCCGAAAACGGATGTAGCGAACACGAAGCTCATGCGAGCCAGGAACAGGATAACGTTGCCAATAAGAGCGTTGGTATACTGAGGCGGCGGCGAATTAATTCGATGAGAAGTCCAATAGCCGGCTTGCATCAACCCGATCGACGAAAGCGCCCAAACCAGGTGCTCAGGTTGTGCTTCATGGGCCGCCGGGTCAGCGAGAATTTCTTGGTAAAGCGGGACGGCATTCCAGAACAGAACGATCGCGCCGACAGTTTGAACCCCGAACAGAACTGGAAATTGCCAGCGCGTCGCAACGGAATCTATTGGCTTGGTCATGCGCGTGGAAGGCGACGCGCGATGCGGGTGACGGGACCGCGAATCAATACATACGGCGCGATGGCGAGGGCTGTGCCGATCAGCAATGCCTGACCTGGAAATATCCAGCGATGAACGATCAGCGCATAGACTACATCCAGAACAACCGCAACGATAAATACCTTGCCGATATCCTTCCACCCATCGCGTAGCAGGCTGCGATAGTCGGCCGGATTCCTCAACACCGACCAAAAATATGGCGTTCGGCCCGTGCGGGCGTCCTTCAATCCGGCGCGAATTGCGAGGAGGGCAGCCACTGTCGGCTGGAAGATCAATCGAAAGGTCAATGGCCCGTCGGCTCGACCGATGAGCATCTCCACGACGCGGGCGAAATATTCTTGGATCGTCATTCGTTGCCCACGTGAAAGCTGAGTCCCTACATGCCGCCCAGACTTAACCGCGCTTCAATTCCTCAGCGAGAATCGGCACGCCTTTGGCACAAGCTTGAACCCCCATTGATACGCACAGTTGAAGTACAGTCATTATTTCTTCCGGAGTCGCGCCGGCCTTGAGGGCACCCCTGATATGCCGGCGCGTGCCGGGTGCGTACATGTGCGTGACGGACGCGTCGAAGGCAATGCTGATCAACTCCATGAATCTCGGCGTGAAGATGCCGCTCCGGTAGATATTGGCTCCGAAAGCGAAGAATTGATCTGTCCAGAGTGGGGAAAGTTCGTAGAACGGGTCCCAGGCGCCATTCCACTGACCGATTGCCCGCATCGCGTCGCAGGCAGGAGTTTCCGGTTTTGCGACATTTGAAAGTCCGACGCCCGCAGTCCTCATCTCCTCGATGAGTATGGGAGCGCCGAGGCTGCATGAGTGAACAGCAAGACCAACACCACATTTGAGGACGAGCAGAATCTCGTCTCGCGTTGCGCCAGCTTTGAGCGCCGCACGGATATGACGCCGCGTGCCCGTCTCGTCGAGGCTCGTACAGGCGCAATGTAACGCAAGCGAAATTAACTCGATCTCCCTGCGCGGTAGAATCCCGCTGTTCCAAGGGTTCAACGCAAACCGCATCAGCAGGTTCGCCCCGTCCGGGTCCCAATCCCAAAGTTTGCCCAGCGAGGAACCCCACGGGTCGGCCGGCCGGGTCGGTTTACGAGGCCGCTTCCTTTTTGTGGTCTTGATTTTGTTGGTTTTGCTCATTTCGTGAGGGCCAAGTCTCGAACGTCCAATCTTTCCTCCCAGTCCCCGGCGTGGATGTGTCCGCACCCGCCTTGCGCGGCGGGATGAAATCTGCCGTCCGTTTTATGCACCAAAAAGCCCATGCTGCCTGGCTGCCGATTGGGCGGTAAGCCAAGGTTGGCGAGGGTTTCCTCGGTCGATTTATAGGTTATGCCGAGCTTGAGCATTTGCCGCGCCTGCTCGGGCGTAGCGATGGCCCGTCCTAACTCCTTGGCCATCCGAACGTGGCGTTCGATCATCTGGATCGTGCTCATGCGCACGCCTTTTTTGGTGTCCCATAGGTTGTCCTCGATGCCGGCGCGCGTGTGTTGTCCGAGGGCGATGCAGATAGCGGAGACCGGGTGCGTCAAGCGAAACGTTGTTTGGTAAGTGAAACAGGACCCGTGCGGCGTGCGGCGTATCAACTCCATCAGGTCGAACGGATTGGCGCCGCACATGCCGCCGCCGCCGATGCTGAAGAAGCCGTTCATCGGCCCCATGTAGTAGCCCCTGCGGATGAGGCGCTCCACCAGTTCAAGACCGTGAACGTCGGCAAGTGCGAAGTAAGGCTGAATGCCGTGTTGAACCATCTGCTTGATGTTTTCGAGATAGAAATCGGGTGTCGAGTCGGCCACCAGATTCGCCATGGCATGAAGCATTGCCGGGTTGGTGAACCGAGTACCCGCAAACTCATCGACCGGGTGCAGGGCGGTGAGATCGTACAGAGAGGTACCGCACGCGACGGTGACCTGATCCGGCTTGGGGTCGATCTCGGCGAGCTTGTGGCGGGAGTCGTAGCTCTGAAACTTCGCCTCTTCGCCGGGCTCCGGTGCGAATGAGATCGAACCGCCGACTTGCAGGATCATCTTGGGCACGGCCCTGCGCAGCCGCGCGACTTGCTCGCCATAGTCACGCAGGTTTTTGGAAATGTGGCCGGTTTTAGGATCGCGCACGTGGATGTGCAGAACCGTAGCGCCGGCGTTATAACAATCCACCGCGGCCTGGGTTTGCTCATCCCAGCTAACGGGGAGATGTTGTTCCGGCGTGCAATCCCCCGGCATCCACATCGGCCCATAGGGCGCGGCGGTGATCATCAGCGGCGCCTGATTTTCAGGTAACAGCGAGTCATCGGTGAAATACATGGTTCCTTTCCTCTCGGGCTTTCGTCTATTTAAATTTTGTAAGGAAGTGAGATGCAGACCATATTGAGATCAAGCGCGCCGTTGGGTGCGCGGCGCGTCGCGGAATTTCGGCATCACCTCGGCGGCGAATAATTCGAGCGAGGCCAAAGCCTTGTCGTGGCCGTACCACGGCGGGAAATGCAGCATGATCGAGGCGTTGCGGACTTTGGCGCACAGTTCCTCGATTTTTGCGGTCACCGTCGCGGGCGAGCCATGCAAGATAATGTCGCGCGCGAGCGTATCGTAGTCGCGCGGCTTGGCGCCGACATCCTGCGAGACCGTACCGAGATAGCCCGAGGTATGGCCGCTGCCGAAATGCGCCAGGTTGCGCATGATGCCCGGTTCGCTTTCGCGCTTGGCCCTGGCGTCGGTCTCGGCGACATAGACCCAGCGGGCCACATCGACATGGCCGCGCGCCGGATTGTCACGCAGCAATTGCGGCGTCTCCGTCAGCAGCGTCCGATAGATCGCGCTTTGCCGGGCGAGTTCGGCGAACGGCGTCCAGCTGGAGAGAAAAAGCCCGAGCCCGAAGCGGGCAGCGACGCCGATCGAGCGATCGGTGGCGCCGGCAAGGAAGATCGGCGGATGCGGATGCTGCAACGCTTGCGGAAACAATTCGTATTGTCCGCCGACCTTGAAGCGAAACCGCTCGCCGTGATGATCGACGCGCTTATGGTGCAGAAGGTCGAGCATGAGCGGCAGCGCTTCCTCCTGGATATCGCGACGCGCATCGAAGTCGACACCGAAGCCGTCGAACTCGTATTTGCGGTAGCCCGACCCCAGCCCGAGCGCGAACCGGCCGTTGCTCAGGATATCGACGAAGGCGGTGTTTTCGGCGACCCGCAGCGGGTTGGCGAGCGGCAGCGTCACCACCGCGGTGCCGATCTTGATCCGCGTAGTCAGGGCCGCGAGGTAGCCGGCGTAGACAAAAACGTCCGGCATGATGCCGTATTCGTTGCTGAAATGATGTTCGGCGATCCAAGCATAATCGTAACCGAGTTCGTCGGCGCGCACGATTTGCGCGGTGACGCGCGCGTGCACACCGCGGTGCGGATAGGGCTCGGCCTCGGTGTTGGGATGCGAGGTGAAGAGAATGCCGAATTCCATGCGCCGATCATAGCAACGGCGCTGAGGCATGGCCACGACGAGTTAAATGCCGAGCGCGGCCCGCTCGATACAGGCGAAATCGCCAAGCCGCAGGCCACGCGCCCGCGCTCTGACACCGGTACTCACTAAAGTTGAAAGCGTAATGGCCGCATCCGGAGGCAAACCGGACATTACGTACTGAACGTACTGACTGCGATATTCGCTAATGAGGAGGCCCTCGATCAAGGCTCGATGGATCGGCCAGGATCGAGGGCCATGACGCTATTTCTGTTCGATGCCTTGGATGCCGTAGTCACGGAAGCTGGAAGCATACTTGCTGCCTCCGCCATCCCACCATCTCTGGACATTTTCGGCCCAGGTTTTGTCGGCGGCGTCTTTATTAGGCCATTGCACGATTAGGACACGATTGGACGGTGCCGTACCCGTCCTGGCAATGGTTTTGTTGTAGCCGCCGGCAATGACCTTGCCGCCGTTGGCTTTGATGCCGTCGCGGACCTTGTCGACGCCACTCTTTTCATAGCCGGCTTGGTCCGTGACGTTGATCTCGGCCACTTCGTAGTAGGGCGCGGTGCCTTGCGCATGCAAGACGCCGGGAGCGATGCCGATCCCGCCGGACCAGCCAGCGCCGAGCATCAAACCGCCGATCGCGGCCCCTGCGATTTTGACGTTTGTTTTCATCT
>JASHSY010000303.1 GCA_030040825.1 Xanthobacteraceae bacterium | reverse complement strand
CTTCGCGAATAAGGAAGCCGGTGGGATTCCGGCGCGGTCGCGCCACTGTATTCGGCCACGCGTTTCGTAGGTCCGAAAGCCAGACCCTCTCCGCGAATGGCGAACACTCTAACGGGACGCGCAATCCCAGGAGGACGAGATGACCAGCACGACCTACGCACCCACGCTTCCGGTTCCCGCCATCCCGCTGCGCGAATGGCTGCCTTGGGCGATTTTCGCCGGGTTGATCTTCCTGTTGGCGATCTATTTTGTCGGCGCGGAAGAAGGCGCTACGTCGCTGATCAGCGGCATGTATGTGCACGAATTCGTGCACGACGGACGGCATCTGCTCGGCTTCCCCTGTCACTAACCGGCTGACGGGAGTCTTACTATGGTCAGGACGTTGCTCGTCCGCGGCATGCTTGTGGGCATTGTCGCGGGGCTGCTCTCGTTCGGGTTTTTGAAGGTCTACGGCGAGCCGCAAATCGATCGCGCCATCGCTTTCGAGGCGCAATTGGACCAAGCCAAGGCCGCGGCCGAAAAGGCCAAAGGTATGGCCATGCCCGCGGAACAACCCGAATTGGTGAGCCGCCCGGTGCAAGCCGGCCTCGGCCTGTTTGTCGCGGTTATGGTCTATAGCGCCGCGTTCGGCGGCCTGTTCGGTCTCGCCTTCGCCTTCGCCCAAGGCCGCATGCCGGGCGACCTCGATCCGCAGGCGTTGGCGGGTCTGCTGGCCCTGATCGGCTTCGTCGCCCTCTATCTGGTGCCGAACCTGAAATATCCGGCCAACCCGCCCTCGGTTGGCGACCCCGAAACGATCGGCATTCGCACCGCGCTTTATTTCGGCATGATCGCAATTTCGCTGGCAGCCATGGTGCTCGCTATCTCGCTCAAAAATTCGTTTAGCGCACGCTTCGGCGAGTGGAACGCCAATCTGGCGGTGGCGGCCTGTTACATTGTCGTCGTGGTGGCGGCCGGTTTGCTGTTGCCATCGATCAACGAGGTGCCCGACGAATTTCCCGCTGTGGTGTTGTGGAAATTCCGCATCGCATCGCTTGGCGCGCAGTTCATCATGTGGGCGGCGCTCGGTCTTCTGTTTGGCGGGCTGACGCAGCGCGCAGTCGTCCTTCGTCGGGCCTAACATTCAGCCAAAGCGGGCCGCCGCCGATGACTGCCCGCCTGATCCTGATCTGTCACGCATCGACCGAGGCCGTGCGCAAGGTAGCCTTCGCCGCCGACGAACCGCTCGATGATATCGGCCGGCGTGACGCGGCGGCATTGGTCGGATCGTTGCCACACGCCGACCGGATCTGGGCGAGCCCGGAGTTGCGCACGCGGCAGACGGCGCAGGAACTCGGATTGAATGCCGCCGTGCAACCGGCGCTGCGCGATTGCGACTACGGCGCCTGGCGTGGCTGCAAATTCGACGATGTGCAGGCGCGCGAACCGCAAGCCGTCGCCGCCTGGCTCCGCGACCCGTCGGCAGCGCCGCACGGCGGCGAATCCCTGCTGGCGCTGATGCAGCGTGTCGCCGCTTGGCTCGCGGATTTGCAATCCCATCATCGACGGTCGATCGTCGTCACCCATGCCACGATCATCCGCGCCGCCATCGTTCATGCGATCGGCGCGACACCGCAATCGTTCTGGCGCATCGATATTGCGCCGCTGTCGTGCACACGTTTGAGCGGCGCGGAGGGACGGTGGAATTTAGTATCGGCCAGTTGTACCCCGCAGGCCTAAGGTAATGGGCAGATTCCAGTTCGATCACCGCCCCTGATTACTTTCGATCTACTTTAATTCTAAAACATAGTTGTTGACGCTGTTCCGGCACCGCTGTTTGTTGCCAGCGGGGAAATTGATTCGGGCGGGGCGTGTTTATGTTCAACAACTTTGCAAAATTCTCTTTTGCCGGACTCTCGCATGCAGCGTCTGCAACGCCGAACAGCAATCCGCTTAGCCGGCTTCCTTCGATCGTCGCGGCGCGATTCGCAGTCGGCGGGATTTGCGCGACAATCCTCATGGCGGCGGCAGGCAACGCGTCGGCCGACGCACTCATTCCAATCAACGCGCTGTCGTTGTCCGGGCCCGGCTACAACTGGACCGGCTGGTATGTCGGCGGCCACATCGGCGGCGCGTTCGGTACGTCGAACTGGTCGACGCCCGGCGCCTCCGGCTCGGCATCCATCTACCAGACCATCAACACCTTCGATGAGGCCGGAAGTTTCGTCGGGGGCTTCCAGGGCGGTTACAACTATCTTTTGCCGAACCGTGTTCTGATCGGCGGCGAAGCCGATTTCACGTTCCCGAACTTTCCGAGCACCATGGGGCTGAGCACCGGACCAAGCGTCAATTTCACGTCGCCCGGCATCGGCCCAATGAATTTCAGTGAAGCGATGCTGTCATCGGGCACCGTGCGCGGCAGGATCGGCTATGCCCCCGGACACTGGCTCTTCTACGCGACCGGCGGCTTCGCCTGGATGTACAGCCAGCAGACGCTAACGAATCTGACGACCGGCACGGCGGAAGCGCCGTTCGTCTGGCGTTTCGGCTGGACCGTCGGCGCCGGCATCGAAACGCCGATCGCGCCGCACTGGACCGCCAAACTGGAATACCTGTTCTCCGATTACGGCCGACAGACTTATCAATTCACCGGCGGCGCACAGCCATTCACCTCAGACTTTCTTCTGCAGCAAGTGCGCGCGGGTGTGAACTACCAGTTCAACAACGTCCAGCCCGTGAACGGACCGCTTGTCGCCAAGGCGCCGGCCGCCGTGGATCCCGACAACGTCAACTTCCATGGCCAGGGGACGCTCGTTTGGCAGGGCACTGCGCCGTTCCGCTCGCCACCCGGATCGACGGGCGCCAACAGCCTGCAGGCCGCCGCCAATGGCCGCGAAACGATCGACGCGACGCTCTATGCCGGCTTGCGGTTGTGGCAAGGCGCCGAACTTTGGATCAACCCCGAAATCGATCAGGGCCACGGCCTTGCCGAAACCCACGGCGCGGCCGGATTTCCGAGCGGTGAATCTTACAAGCTCGGCTTCAGTTACCCTTACGCGCGGGTGCAACGCTATTTTGTCAAGCAAACCATCAACCTTGGCGGCGAAACCGAGAAGGTCGACGCCGACGTTAATCAGTTCGCCGGCTCGCAAACCGCCAACCGGCTGGTGCTTTGGGTTGGCAAATTCTCCGTCGCCGACGTATTCGACACCAATAAATACGCTAACAATCCAAAGACGGATTTCCTCAACTGGTCGCTGATCAACGCAGGCACATTCGATTATGCCGGCGACGCCTGGGGTTATTCCTATGGGGCGGCGGCCGAATGGTACCAAGGCATCTTCGCTTTCCGCGCCGGTGTGTTTGACATGTCGGCGGTGCCCGCCGAAACCAGCAGCGCGCTTGCCGACCCCATTACAGCCAACGCCTACGGGCTCGACGAAGGGTTCAACCAACAAGAATTTCTGGCCGAACTTGAAGAGCGCCATGAATTGTGGGGACAACCCGGCAAGCTCAAAATTACCGGCTTCGTTATCCATGGCCGGATGGGCAACTTCCAGGATGCGGTTGGGATCGCGGCAGCGGCAGCACCGGGTAGTCCTTTAAGCGATGTCAATAATGCGCTCGTGGCGGATCGCATGTATCGCCTCCGACCCGGCGTGAGCCTCAATCTTGAGCAACAGGTGAATGACTGGATGGGCGTGTTCGCTCGTGCCGGCTGGGCCGACGGCAATGTCGAGCCGTGGGATTTCACCGACATCGATCGCACCGTGTCGACTGGCGTCTCGATCAACGGCAAGCAATGGGGCCGACCGGACGATACGGTGGGCATTGCCGGCGTCGTCAACGGAATAGCACCCGCACACCAGGCATACTTTGCGGCCGGCGGCATGGGCATCCTCATCGGCGACGGTTCGCTGACCAATTACGGCCTCGAGCAGATCATCGAGGCCTACTACAGCTACGCGATCACGCAGTCGCTCAAGGTTGGCTTTGACTATCAGCTCATCGTCAACCCCGCCTACAACGCCGACCGCGGACCGGTGAATGTTTTCGCCGGCCGCATCCACACCGCATTCTGACAATTGTTGGGAAATTTGCACGCCCGCCGCGCAGGGTACGCCATCCCTGCTTAGCGGATGCGGCAAGCGCCCACTGCGGGACGCATCACATGCAGTTAGCTTCGAAGCTTCTTGCCGCTGTTTGCCTGCTTCTGATGATTACGTTGTGGGCGATTACTATCGCAACGGACCCGACACCGGGTCCGGTTGCCGCCGCCGCCGCCCTTACGGCGATCGTGGCACTGATGATCGTTGTCACGTCACAAACCTGATTGCACAGCCGCTGAGCGTGTTTGCGACGCATCCACACCGCATCTGACCCTGCGCATAGCCCGTAGACACACAGCCGCGCCCACGGCTAAAGCAACGGCTTGAGCCGCGGGCGCTCTCCCTGTGCGCGCCACGGTGAACGTGACGAGGGTCTTTGATGGCGGAGCTCGACGGCCCGCGGCTGGCGCCGCTCTCCGGCCGCGCGCGCCAGCTGGTCGTGTTCCTGCATGGCTATGGCGCCGATGGCAACGATCTCATCGAGCTCGGCCGCGTCTGGCAACAATTGCTGCCGCAGGCGGCGTTTGTTTCACCGCATGCGCCCGAACCGTGTGCACAGGCGCCGGTAGGCCGGCAATGGTTCGGGCTGACTTTTCGCGATCCCAACGAGCGCTGGGTTGGCGTCAACAAGGCAGCCCCGGTGCTCAACCGCTTCATCGACGCGGAGCTTAAGCGCCAGAACGTGCCGCCAGCGGCGCTGGCGCTCGTCGGATTCAGCCAGGGCACCATGATGGCGCTGCATGTCGGCTTGCGCCGGGCGGTGCCACCGGCAGCTATCGTCGGCTATTCGGGGTTGCTCGTGCTGCCGCCAGACAATAATCCGGCAACCGCGATCGCCGAGATCACGTCGCGGCCGCCGGTGCTGCTGGTGCATGGCGATCAGGACGAGCTCATTCCGGCCCAGGCATTGCTCGCGGCAGCGCAGGGGCTTGCCGCCTTGGAGGTGCCGGCGCAATGGCATCTGTCTGCGGGCGTCGGCCACGGCATCGATCCCGAGGGACTGCGCCACGGCGGCGAATTCCTGGCGCGCAGCTTCAAAAGCCGAAGCTGACGCGGCGCGAACTCGTCAGCCTAACCTCATTCGGCCACCACGATCCGGCCGATCATGTTCGGGTGAAACTTGCAGAAATAAGTCACCGTTCCTTCGGCCTTGAGGACGACCCGCCTGGTCGTATTGATCGGAATCAAGACGTCCCAGGCGCCGTCACGCGCCGTCGCCGTGTGCGCGATGAAATCCGCGTTGATCCATTCGACGGTGTCACCGACATGAGCCCGGATTTCCGCGGGCGTGAACGCAAGGTTTTCGATCTTGACATGAATCACTTCGGCGCGCGCCTGACTGGCCGCGATGGCGAGAAGGAGCGCGCCGAAAGTTCGCGCAGCCATTTGGCGGCGCATCGTCGCCGTCTTATTTGAATTCCGCGGCGACATGCTCGGCGTGCTGCTCGTGTCCCTGAAAGATCTTAAGACCGGTTTTCAGCAGATCCTTCAGTTCAGGATTGCTGGCAGCGGGAATGAGCGTGTTTTCGAGCGCACCGTTGACGGCCTTATGATAGGCAACCTCGTTGTCGATATAGGCTTTGTCGAAAGCTGCGCCGTTCAGCTTGGCAAGCTCCGCCCGCTTGGCGGCCGCCTGTTTTGCGAGGGCTTTGCTGGTGTCGTTGTCCTCCGGCGTGACACCAAGCTTTTTTACCAATGCCAGCGCTTTGTCGTTCACCGCCTTGTGGTCTTGCTCCATATTGGTCGCGAAGGCGCGAACCTCCTTGTTGTGGCTCTTCTCCAATGCCTGTTGTGCGGCTTCGATATCGAGCTGTCCCGCCGTGTAGGCGATATGTGCGATCTGCGGATCGGTTGGCTTGCCTTGAGCGCAGGCGATACCGGATGCGAGCAACAGCGCCGCGAGCGCACCGGTTATTCTGACGAGCATCATTGGTGAATCTCCCTGTAACGGCCTCAGTGACCGCCCGTTTGCAACCGCTATTGGATGCGGCAGAGGCGCAAAGGTTCCCGGGATTCAATGCTGTTGGCGGAGCCGCTCGATCACGGCATCGGCGATACGTTCACAACGCGCTCCCGCGAACGGGAAAGTGTCGGTCAGCATCGGCCCAATTTTTTGCTCGAGGTCGCCACGCAATAGAAGGCGCGCGCGATGCAGCCTGGTTTTCACCGTCTCCGGCCGCAAACCGAGAAGGCTGGCGGTTTCCTCAACACTCATTTCTTCCACCAGGCGCGCGACCAGAACAATACGGAACGGTTCAGGCAGCGCGTCGATTGCGCGCTCCAGAATTTGACGGATTTCGTGCTGAGCCATGGTGCGTTCTGGATCGAGCTGAGAGGACGAGGAGGGAAACGGAATGACCTGCGCTTCGGCAGCGAGCACTGTTTCGACGTTCTCCCAGTCGACCACTGCCCGCCGCCGGCGCAGACGGCCGTATGCCTCATTGAGGACGATGCGCGTCAACCAAGTGCTCAGACCTGCCTCACCGCGAAACCCGGAAAGCCCGGTAAACGCCCGGACGTAGCTTTCCTGGACGACATCCTCGGCCTCGCCGTCGTCCTTCATGATAGAGCGGGCAAGCCGAAACAGCCGGCGGTTATTCTGCCGCATGATCTCCCGCACCGCCGTCTCATCGCGGCGGCAGGCACGCGCCACAAGGTCCTGCTCGGCGGCGATGGATGACGTGGTCAGTTGCTTCAACACGTTCGCTCGCAACAATTTGACGGGCATTAGATGCTTCCGGGCGGCAAAGGTTCCCGACGGCCCACAATTGCAAGTCTAACACTGGACCGCGCGGGCAGCCGCCGCTCATAACCCCCGGGACGGGCTTCACAATCCTGTCACGCCTGCCTATAAACTAGCGCCTAAAGCCGCACTGCGGCATGCGAGTCGGTAGGAACATCGCCTTGAACGCACACGTATCGCCATCCGGCTTTCCGGCGCTTGTGCTCAATGCGGATTTTCGTCCGCTGAGCTATTATCCGCTTTCGCTCTGGTCGTGGCAGGATGCCATCAAGGCGGTGTTTCTCGAACGCGTCAACATCGTCGCCAATTACGACCGTGCGGTGCACAGCCCCAGCCTCGAAATGAAGCTGCCGAGCGTGGTTTCGCTCAAGACCTTCGTGAAGCCGTCGACCCATCCGGCTTTCACGCGCTTCAACGTCTTCCTGCGCGACCGTTTCTCCTGCCAGTATTGCGGCACCCGTGACGACCTGACCTTCGATCATCTGCTGCCGCGTTCGCGCGGCGGGCACACGGTTTGGGATAACGTCGTTGCCGCCTGCTCGCCGTGCAATCTGAGGAAGGGCAATCTGACGCCGGAAGAAGCGAAAATGTGGCCGTCGCAGCGGCCATTCCAGCCCTCGGTGCAGCACCTGCACCGCAATGGACGGCTGTTTCCGCCCAACTACCTGCACGAAAGCTGGTTGGACTATCTCTACTGGGATACCGAGCTCGATCCGTGATCGCGCGGACCCGGTATCTGCTTCGCCAAATCGCCGCCAAGTGACGCAGGGACACTCCTGCATCACGCTTGTGCGACAGCCTGATTCAGACCAATCTTGGCGCTGTGACCAACCATAACGGCATGCCGACGAATACTTCGCGTAGCGTGCCCGTCCAAGGAGAGCGGTAAATGAGCAATACATCCCGGCAGCGCAGGAAACGCAGGTGGATCGGCATTGGCGTGGCGTTTGCCGCCCTGTGGTCGGCGCAAGCCATTGCGGCCGATCTCAAGATCGCGCTGATCGCCGACAAAACCGGACCGCTCGAGTTCTATGCCAAGCAGACCTCCGCCGGGTTCGCCATGGGACTCGATTACGCGACCAACGGCACCATGATGGTTGCCGGCCGCAAGATCGTCGTCATCGAGAAAGACAGTCAAACCAGACCTGACGTCGGCCGTAATCTTTTGAATGAAGCTTATAACGACGACGGCGCTGAGATTGCAGTCGGCGGCACCAGTTCCGCGGTCGCGCTGGCGATGCTGCCGGTGGCCCAGGACAACAAAAAGATCTTCATCGTCGAGCCGGCGGTCGCCGACTCGATCACCGGTGACAAATGGAACCGCTACATCTTCCGCACCGGCCGCAATTCCAGCCAGGACGCCGTGTCGAACGCACTCGCCATCGGCAAACCGGGAACGGTGGTGGCGACCCTGGCGCAGGATTACGCGTTCGGTCGCGACTTCGTTACCGCCTTCAAGACCGCCCTCGCACCGACCGGCGCCAAACTTGTGGATGAAGAATACGCGCCGCCGGCGACCACCGATTTCACCGCTCCCTATCAGCGCATCTTCGACGCGTTGGCCAAGGCGCAAGGCCACAAGGTGATTTTCCTGAATTGGGCCGGCGGAAATCCAATGGGCGCACTCAAGGCGATGGACCCGGAGCGGCTGAACATCTCGGTCGCAACCGGCGGCAACATCTTGCCGGCGCTCGTCGCCTACAAGGATTTCCCGGGTCTCGAGGGTGCGGCTTATTATTATTACGACATCCCGAAGAATCCGGTGAACGACTGGCTGATCGCCGAGAACAAAAAGCGCTTCAACGGTTATCCGCCGGATTTCTTCACCTGCGGCGGTTTCATCGCGGCCCAGGCGGTTGTCGAGGCGCTGAAAAAGACCAACGGTTCGACCGATGCCGAGAAGCTGATCGCCACCATGGAAGGCATGGCGTTCGACTCTCCCAAAGGCAAAGTGATGTTCCGCAAAGAAGATCACCAGCTGTTGCAGCCGATGTACGCCTTCAAGATCAAAGTTGATCCCAAGGTCGCATGGGCGATCCCCGAGCTTACCCGCGTCATCTCCATCGACGAGATGAAGATACCGATTACCAATCATCGCCAGTAATTTCGGAGGCATTGGGGGCGCGGCGTGACGGATGATGTCCCTGCCCTTTCGACGCGCGATCTGACCATCCGCTTCGGCGGTCAGATCGCGGTCAATGCGGTGACCTGCACGTTTCATCGCGGCACGCTCACCGCGATCGTCGGTCCGAACGGCGCCGGCAAGACCACGTATTTCAATCTGATCTCGGGGCAGCTCCGCCCGACGCAGGGTAACGTCAGCCTATTCGGCAGAGACATCACACGCATGGGTGCGCCGCATCGCACCCGACTCGGGCTCGGGCGCGCCTTCCAGCTCATCAATCTCTATCCGAGCCTGACGGTGTTCGAGAATGTGCGGCTTGCGGTGCAATCGGTAGCGCAAATCCGCTTCGATTTCCTCAGCATCGCCGCGCGCGACACCCAGGTGCGTCATCAAACGCAGCACTGGCTCGACCGGGTCAAGCTCGGGCCGCGCGCGAACCTGATAGCCGCAGCACTGTCGCACGGCGACCAGCGCAAGCTTGAAGTGGCGATCCTGCTGGCGTTGGAGCCGCAGGTCCTGATGTTCGACGAGCCGACAGCCGGCATGAGCCTCGACGAAATCCCGACCATCCTCGATCTGATCGAAGAGATTAAGCAGGAGACGCACAAGACCGTGCTCTTGGTCGAACATCGCATGGATGTGGTTACACGACTTGCCGATCGGATCATCGTGCTTCAGGACGGCATGCTGATCGCCGACGGCGCGCCGGCGGAGGTGGTAGCGCTCCCGGTGGTTCAGCAAGCCTATCTCGGCGTGCAGCAGAACGCAGCG
Source organism: Xanthobacteraceae bacterium (assembly GCA_030040825.1). Taxonomy (GTDB): domain Bacteria; phylum Pseudomonadota; class Alphaproteobacteria; order Rhizobiales; family Xanthobacteraceae; genus BOG-931. The sequence continues at coordinate 3,151 of JASHSY010000303.1, read as the reverse complement.
GCGCGCGGTGAATCGTTGCAATGACCGCCGGCAACGACGCGATATTGCGGCTCCAAGGCGTCCACACCGATATCGGCCGTTATCGCATCCTGCATGGCGTCGATCTGGCGGTGCGTCGCGGGCGCGTCACCATGCTTCTCGGTAGAAATGGCGCGGGCAAGACCACGACATTGCGCACGATCATGGGCCTGTGGCGGGCGCGCCAAGGACAGATCATCTTTGACGGGCAATCGCTCACCGCGCTGGAGACGCCGCATATCGCGCGGCTCGGCATTGCTTACGTCCCGGAGAACATGGGGATCTTCGGCAAACTGACGGTGCGCGAGAACATGCTGCTCGCCACCGCGCCGCGCGGATTCGCGCAGCCCTATCTCGATCGCGTGCTCGACAGTTTCCCGATGCTCAAGGTGAAATGGGACTCGGCCGCAGGCTCGCTGTCCGGCGGACAGAAACAGATGCTGGCGATTGCGCGCGCCATCATCGAGCAACGCCGGCTGCTGCTCATCGACGAGCCGACCAAGGGCCTGTCGCCTGCCATGGTAGATCAGCTGGTCGGTGCACTCCTTCGGCTAAAGGCCGAGCAGACCACCATTCTCCTGGTCGAGCAGAACTTCCGCGTGGCGGAAGCAGTCGGCGACGAGGTCGCAGTGATGGATGAGGGCCGCGTCATCCACACCGGCGCGATGGCGGCGCTCGCCGGCGACGACACCCTGCAGCACCGGCTGCTGGGATTGAGCATGGCGGCCGCATTATGAAAGAAGACTGGCGCAACCATATGCGGCGCTGGGCGCCGTATGCGCTGACCCCGCTCATTATCCTGGCCGCCCTGCCGGCGATCGGCGCCGGGCCGTGGCTGACATTGACCGTCGCCGGATTGACCATGGGCATCATGCTGTTCCTCGTGGCGTCGGGGCTGACGCTCATCTTCGGCCTGATGGATGTGCTCAATTTCGCCCACGCCGCGTTCGTCACAGTCGGCGCCTACGTCACCGTAACGGTCTTAAGGCCGCTGGCGGGCTGGACCATGCAAACGTCGTTGACGCTCAATCTGATTGCGCTGTTGGTGGCGCTGATTGCGGCGGCCGCGGCGAGCGGCGCTCTCGGCTTCGTGTTCGAGCGGGTCATCATCCGTCAGGTTTATGGAGCGCCGCTCCGCCAGATTCTTATTACCATCGGCGCGCTCACCATCATCGAGCAACTGGTCGTCGTGATCTGGGGACCGCAGGCGCTGGTGCTGCCGAAGCCGGCAAGTTTACGCGGCAGCGTGTTTATCGGTTCTTCTCCGATCGAGACCTATCGCCTGGCTGCGCTCGCGGTCGGGCTTGCCGTCGCCCTTGCCATGCATCTCTTTCTCAGGCGTACCCGCCTTGGCCTCGTCGTGCGCGCCGGCGTCGAGAACCGCGAGATGGTGCAGGCGCTCGGCTATCACATCCGCCGTGTCTTCATCGGTGTGTTCATGGCCGGCACCGCGCTCGCCGGCATGGGCGGCATGATGTGGGGCCAGTACCAGGAAACGGTCAACAGCCAGATCGGCGACAGCATGACCATCCTGGTTTTCATCATTCTGATAATCGGCGGGCTGGGTTCGGTGGGCGGCTGTTTCATCGGCGCCATTCTGGTTGGGCTAACCACCAATTACGTCGGTTTCCTTGCACCGAAAATGGCGCTGGGGTCCAACATTTTGCTGATGGCGGCAATCCTGCTGTGGCAGCCGCGCGGCTTATTTCCGATGGCCGAGCATTAAAATGACGCCTGCGCAGCAGTTCGTCCGACGGCCGCCGGGATGGTTGAGCTGGATCGTCTCTGACGACCCGCCCGGCCGCATCGGCCTCAACGTCCTCATGCTGGCGATCCTGCTGGCGCTTGCTTTCGCCCCGTTTCTGTTCCCCGGCACCAAAGCTTTGGGCGTGTCGGCGCGGATCTGCATTTTCGTGATCCTGGTGGCGAGCTACGATTTGATGCTCGGCTATACCGGGATCGTCTCGTTCGCGCATACGATGTTTTTCGGCATCGGCGCCTACGGCGTGGCGATCATGCTCGCCAAGGGCTGGGTTGGCTGGGGCGCGGTCATTCTTGGCGCCGCCGCCGGCGCCGCCGTGGCAGCGGTCGTCGCCGCCTTCATCGGTATGCTGAGTTTGCGCCTGCGCGCGATCTTTTTCTCGATGATCACGCTTGCGATCGCCAGTTTTGCCCAGATCGTCGCCGAGCAGTGGCGCAACCTGACCGGCGGTGAGGATGGCCTGACGTTTTCGGTACCGGCTGTTCTGCGGCCGAGCTTCCATCTATTCGCCAAGCCGGTGTTTGGCGTGGTGGTCAACGGTCCGGTCATCACCTACTACATCACGTTTGTTGCCACGCTGATTTTGTTTCTGCTCATGCTGCGCATCGTCAACTCGCCGCTCGGCCTGGTGTTGCGGGCGATCCGCGAGAACGAGTTCCGCGTCGAAGCGATGGGCTATCAGGTTGTCGCCTACCGCACATTGGCCTGCGTGCTGTCGGCGGTGATGGCCGCGCTGGCAGGCGCGCTCATGGCATTGGTGCTTCGTTACAACGGGCCCGACGTGACGCTGTCGTTTTCGCTGATGATCGACATTCTGCTGATGGTGGTGATCGGCGGCATGGGATCGTTGTACGGCGCGGTCATCGGCGCGATCGTAGTGGTGCTGGCACAGTATTATCTGCAGAATGTGCTGGCGATGATCTCCGCCGCGATCGCCGGCATGCCGGTGATGTCCGCGCTGTTTCACCCCGACCGCTGGCTGCTATGGCTCGGAATTATTTTCGTGCTGATCGTGACGTTTCTTCCTCAGGGTATAGTCGGCCGGCTCCGCAGCCGCCATTAACGACGTTGGCCGTCCGCGGCGATGAACCATCGCCGCTGCTTGCGCGTTTGTGTTAATCCGCCTGCGGTATTAAATGTTCGGACGCTGCGGGCGGGCAATGCCGCGGCTCATTTTCAAAAACGCGGAAGCGACTTATGGGAAGTCTGGTTCTGCTTGATCTGCTTGGCGGCGTGGCGCTGCTGCTGTGGGGACTGCACATGGTCCTCACCGGCGTGTTGCGCGCGTTTGGGCCCGACTTGCGCCGCTTCCTCAACAAGGCTTTGCGCAACCGCTTCAGCGCATTCGTCGCCGGGCTTGGCTTGACGGCA
>JASHSY010000302.1 GCA_030040825.1 Xanthobacteraceae bacterium | reverse complement strand
GAGAGCTTTAGCTCGGTTGCTTGGCTTCCAAATTCGTGATCCGCAGCAGCCACCTGTCCCTCGGACGTTTGGGGAAGCAATTTGTCGTCATTTTAATTGCGATAAGCTGGTCATCCCAATCTCTACAGTTCAAGCTGGCGAAGGGCTAGAGCGATTAGCGCCTACTTCAGATAATTCCCGACGAAATCTTCGAACTCGCGCCGGTTCTTGCACGGCTTGGTTTCCTTGACGGTTGGAATCAGCAGGCAAGAAGCCACATTGCCGTTCGTTTCCACGTAGAGGGCGTACATGGTGCGGCTGGCGGCATCGATCAGGTAGGACGTATCGGAAATTTGCCGGTTGATCGACGCTCGTTTGTGAACCAGCAGCAGGCAGCTATTCACCTTGTTGCTGAACGCTGCCTGATAGTCATTGGAAATGATCTCGAAACGTACGTTTACGTTCAGCAAAACGGAGACGTATTCTTGCGTCAAATCCTGGAACGAGTTTTTCGCCTGCGTTTCGCAACTGGCTCGCTCATGCGTAGGACCAGGGTGAGCGATTCCGCCGAACGCGATTAAAGCAATCGCCGAAAGCGCACATGCGAGCGCGGACGATTTTATTCTCGACGGGTGCTTCGTCACCGCGCTCCCCCGCAACAATCAGCGCACGAAAACGCCGCCCTGATCGAGAACCTCAGACCGAGGGCACTTTCTCCTCGGCCAGCATCTCGCGCACCAGCGGTATGACCTTTTCGCCATAAAGCTCGATGCTCTGCATCATCGCCGCGTGCGGCAGCGTGCCGGCGGAGTATTTCAAATCGAAGCGCACGATGCCGAGCGCTTTAGCGGTCGCGGCGATTTTGCGCGCCACCGTTTCCGGAGCGCCGACATAGAGCGAGCCGTGCTCGACCTCTTGCTCGAATTGTGCGCGGCCGATCGGCCGCCAGCCGCGCTCGGCGCCGATCTTGTCGTGCATGGCTTTGTAGCCCAACCAGTATTCTTCGCGCGCCTGAGCGTCGGTCGCCCCGACATGGCCCGGCGAATGTACGACAATGTCCTTCGCGGGCCGGCCGCGTTGCGCGAAGGCGCGGTGATAAAGATCGACAAAGGGGCGAAAGCGCTGCGGATCGCCGCCGATGATGGCGAGCGCGAGCGGTAGATCGTAGTTTGCAGCGCGCACCACCGATTCCGGGCTGCCGCCGACGCCGACCCAGGTTCGAAGTGGCCCATTTTCGATCGGCGGAAAAACCCGCTGGTTTGTTAGCGGCGGCCGCAAACGGCCTCGCCACGTCACCTGTTCGTTGCGCAGCACCGCCACGAACAGATCGAGCTTTTCCTCGAACAGTTCTTCGTATTGGGCGAGATCGAAGCCGAACAGCGGAAACGACTCGGTGAACGAGCCGCGCCCGACAGTGATTTCGGCGCGCCCGCTGGAGGCGGCATTAAGCGTCGAAAAACGCTCGAAGACGCGGATCGGATCGTCGGACGAAAGTACGGTCACCGCCGAACCCAACCGGATGCGCTTGGTGCGCGAGGCAATCGCCGCCAGCACCACTTCCGGCGCCGACACCGCGAAATCCGGCCGGTGGTGCTCGCCGACGCCGAAGGCGTCGACGCCCAGCGCATCGGCCAGCGCCGCTTCCTCGATCACATTCCGGATCACCTGCGCGTGGCTCAAAAGGGCCCCGTCCGGGCCCTTGGTGACATCGCCGAATGTATCCAAGCCGAATTCAAAGGTCTGTGCCATACCCCCTCATCATATGGTCGCCGCAGCCGGAAGCCCCGGCAGTCCCGCACAGGTAGAGGGCGGTGGGCTCCGGCGCAACGCAGTCCGGACCTGCAAACCCGCAATTCTGCTCACCGGTCGAGGCAGGACCCGTAAAAGTGCCAGCCCACCAGGCGCGCCTGCGACCGTCCGCGCCGTATGTCCGGCTTGATTAACGGCCGCGAGCGCGGTCAAATTCCCCCCTTCGGGGAGCGAAGCCTGACGTCCTCCAGATAACAACGAAACGCTCCGCGCCAGGCGGCGCGGCACTCAGAAGGATGCACCCAATGATAAAGACACCTTTCGTGGCCGCGGCCGCGCTTGCGCTTGTCGCGGGCCCGGCAATGGCGCAGCAAAAAACCGTCAAGATCGGCTTTATCAGCACGTTCAGCGGCCCCACCGCCGTGATTGGCAACGACATGCGCAATTCGTTCGAACTCGGCCTCGATCACGTCGGCCGCAAGCTCGGCGGACTGCCGGTCGAAGTGATTTACGAGGACGATACCCAGAAGCCCGACGTTGGCGTGCAGAAGACCCAGAAGCTGATCGAATCCGACCACGTCGATTTCGTCGTCGGCTACATCTGGTCGAATGTGCTGTTGGCCTCGCTCAAGCCGCTGGTCGATTCCAAGACCATGACGGTGGTCACCAACGCCGGCGCGTCGCAGCTCGCCGGGGAACGGTGCTCGCCCTATGTGTTCTCGACGTCGTGGAACAACGACCAGACGCCGGAGGCGATGGGCACGTATATGAATCAGAAGGGCATCAAGAAAATATTTGTGATCGCCCCCAATTACGCGGCCGGCAAGGACATGGCGGCAGGCGTAAAGCTAACCTACAAGGGCGAGGTCATCGGCGAGGAATATACCCGCTGGCCCGACCAGCTCGACTTCTCCGCCGAATTGTCGAAGGCGCGCGCCGCCAATCCCGACGCGATCTTCGTATTTTATCCGGGCGGCGCCGGCGTGCAGTTCATCACCCAATATGTACAGGCCGGCCTGAAGGGGAAGATTCCGCTCTACCAAGTATTCACCATCGACGACTTGTCGTTGCCGCGGCTCAAGGAGCTCGCAGTCGGCATTCCGGGCGCCCAGGAATGGGTCAACGACCTGCCTAACGAGACCAACAAGAAATTTGTCGCGGACTACATCGCCAAATATAAAAAGCGGCCGTCATTCTATGGCGCGCAGACCTATGACGCGGTCGGCCTGATCAATAGCGCCGTCACCGCGGTCAAGGGCGACCTCACGCAGAAAGAGGCAATGCGCAAGGAGATGGAGAAGGCCGATTTCAAATCGGTACGCGGCCATTTCACCTACGGCAACAACCACATCCCGATCCAGAATTTCTACCTGCAAGACGCGGTCAAGGAGGGCGACGACTACGTGCTCAAGACGGTTGCAACCATCGTCAAAGACGATCAGGACCGCTTCCACGACAAATGCCCGATGAAGTAAGCGGAGCCCGGAAGCTTCAGGCTGGTTGCATCTACTTTTCCCTCCCCCCGCCAAGCGGCGGGGAGGGTCGGCGAACAGCGCGGGAGCGATGTGAGCCGGGGCGGGGGGCGCATTTGGTCACGTCAACGCGAACAGGTTTAACCCCTCACCCCAAACCCCTCCCCGCCACGCGCGTCGCGCGCGAGGGGAGGGACTGACACGGATGCTGTATTTCATCGAGCAATGCCTGAACGGCATCCAGCTGGGAATGTTGCTGTTCCTTCTGGCGGCGGGTTTGACGCTGGTCTTCGGCATCATGGACCTGGTCAATCTGGCGCACGGCTCGCTGTACATGCTGGGGGCCTATTTTGCCGCCACCTTCGCGATCTGGACCGGAAGTTTCGTCGCCGCTGTCATCCTGGCGCTGGTCGTCTCGGCCCTTGTCGGGATGGCGCTCGAAATCGTCGCCATCAGGCGGCTGTATGCGCGCAGCCATCTCGACCACGTGCTCGGCACTTTCGGGCTTTTGTTGTTCTTCAACGAGGCGGTGCGGCTGATTTGGGGGCCGGCCGGCATGACGCTGACGCTGCCGCCGCAGATGCTCGCCGCTGTCCAGATCATCCCTGGCATTTATTATCCGATCTACCGGCTGGTCATTATCCTGGCGGCGCTTGCGGTAGCGGCGCTGCTCTACTTCGTGGTGATGCGCACACGGCTCGGCATGTTGATCCGCGCCGGCGCCTCTAACCGCGAAATGGTCGGCGCGCTCGGCGTCAACATCAAGCTCCTTTACACGCTGGTGTTCGGTCTCGGCGCCGCGCTTGCGGGCTTTGCCGGGGTGATGCAAGCGCCGATCCTCACCGTGCAGATCGGCATGGGCGAGAACATTCTCATTCTCGCTTTTGTCGTGATCATCATCGGCGGCATCGGTTCGATCCGCGGCGCCTTTGTCGCCGCGATCGTGGTCGGACTTATCGACACGGTTGGCCGCGCCTTCCTGCCCGACCTGCTAGGCCACATCCTCAGCACCAACGCCGCGGCGACGTTGGGTCCGGCGCTGTCGTCGATGTCGATTTACATGGTGATGGCGGGGATCTTGATATTCCGGCCGGAAGGATTGTTCCCGGCAGCCAGCCGATGAGCGCGTCGCTCGAACGGCCCTCGCTCGACGCCGCCGCCGACGCGCGGCTGACCGGCGGTACTGCCATCGCCGTCGCGGTGATTGCGGCGCTGGCCCTCGTTCCGGTCTACACCACGCTCACCGGCAACGCGTTCCTGCTGACTTTATTCACCCGCGTGCTGATCCTGGCGATCGGCGCGGTCAGCCTCAACCTGATCATGGGTTACGGCGGCATGGTGAGCTTCGGACATGCCGCCTATCTCGGCATCGGCGGCTACGCCGTCGGCATTCTGGCCAAGGAGGGGATCGGCTCGGGATTTGTTCAGTGGCCGGTCGCGGTCGCGGCATCGGCTTTATATGCGCTGGTGGTTGGTGCGCTCAGCCTGCGTACGCGCGGCGTTTATTTCATCATGATCACGCTCGCGTTTGCGCAAATGATCTATTACGTGGTGATCGGACTTGACCGCTACGGCGGCGACGACGGTCTCACCATCTATCGGCGCAGCTCCTTCGGCGGCATCCTCGATCTCAACAATAAGACAGTGTTCTATTATCTTTGCTTTGCCGTCCTGCTCGCCGGCATTTATCTGGTCGCACGCATCGTCAATTCGCGTTTCGGGCTGGTCATCCAGGGCACGCGCGCCAACGAACGGCGCATGCAGGCGATCGGATTTCCGACCTTCCGCTACAAACCGGCTTGTTTCGTGATCGCCGGCGCGCTGTGCGGGCTCGCCGGCGCGCTTCTGGCCAATCACGCCAACTTCATCAGCCCGGCGATGATGCACTGGACGCGTTCCGGCGATCTCATCGTCATGGTCGTTCTTGGTGGACTCGGTACGCTGTTCGGACCGCTGATCGGCGCTGTTGTGTTTCTACTGCTGGAGGAGGGGCTGTCGCGGCTGACCGAATATCCCGATCTGATCCTGGGACCGATCCTGCTCCTCGTCGCAATCTACGCGCACGGCGGCATTGAAGGCTTGCTTAGAGGCCGCCGTGGCTGAACCACTCTTACACGTCGACGGCCTGACCAAACGCTTCGGCGGTGTCGTGCCTGCCGACGCGATCACGCTCGCCATCGCATCCGGCGAGGTGCACGCGGTGATCGGGCCGAACGGCGCCGGCAAGACCACGCTCATCGGCCTTCTCAGCGGTGAGATTTCACCGCAGCAGGGCCGCATCCGTTTCGACGGCGAGGATATTACGCAACTGCCGGTGTATCGGCGCAACCGCCTCGGGCTGGCGCGTTCGTTTCAAATCACTTCGCTTCTTGCCGGCTTCACGGCGCTCGACAATGTCGCGCTCGCCGTGCAGGCGCATGCCGGGCACTCGTTCCGCTTCTGGAGAGACGCGCGGCGCGACTCCGCCTTGCGCGAGCCGGCGCTATCCACGCTCGCCGCGGTCGGACTTGCGGATCGCGCCGACGTGCGCGTCGACCGGCTCAGTCACGGCGAGCACCGTCAGCTCGAAATCGCCATCGCGCTCGCCACGCGGCCGCGGCTCGTGCTGCTCGACGAGCCGATGGCCGGGCTCGGGCCAGACGAATCCGCGCGCATGCTGGACATGCTGAGCCGCCTCAAAGGCGCAATCACCAT
>JASHSY010000301.1 GCA_030040825.1 Xanthobacteraceae bacterium | reverse complement strand
CGGCACAAGTCCAAGTCCGCGCATGTGATTGATCAGCGCTAGCAATGGGTCCCAGAAACCATTGACGTTGGCAACAAGGATCGGTTTTTTGTGGCGGCCGAGTTGCGCCCAGGTCATCTGCTCGACGAGTTCCTCGAGCGTTCCCAAGCCGCCGGGCAAAGCGACGAAAGCGTCGGCACGGTCGAACATAGTGCGCTTGCGCTCGTGCATGTCACGGGTGACGATCTGTTCCTGCGCCAGCCGCCGCGGCCGCCCCTTGGCAGTCAGAAACTCCGGGATGATACCGGTCGCAGCGCCGCCATGCTCGATGACGGCGCTCGCCAGCGCGCCCATCAGGCCGATGGAGCCGCCGCCGTAGACGAGCCGGATGCCATTTTCGGCCAGAATCCTGCCGAAGCCCCGCGCAGCCTCGACAAAGGCCGGATCGGCGCCCGGGCTCGATCCGCAATAAACGCAGATCGCCTTGATTTTCCTCATAGAGTCCGACTCATAAAGGGATAGATGTGGCGGCGATTCGCTTCGACTGCAAGCGCAAACGCTCATCAGGGTGAAACGGTTCGACCGCCGGTGCGGTAACGGCAAAAAAGCCCTATATGACAGCGCAGTGGCGGCCTGTCGCAGGCCGGCCAGGTCAACGCCGGAAATGAGAGAGTTCGCAACAGCCCCCGACCGCTCGACGCGTCAGGTGCGCGTCGACGGTGGCGCACTGGTTTCGACGCTGGTCCATCTATGGCCTTACATCTGGCCGGCCGATCGCGCCGATCTGAAAGCCCGCGTCGGCTTTGCCGCTGTGCTGATCTTTGCTGCCAAACTTGCGACCATCACAGTGCCCTTTACCTTCAAATGGGCAACCGATGCGCTTGCCGGTCACGGCACCGCGCCGATTTTCGCCAACGATTGGCTTGCTTGGGCCGCGGCAACACCGGTGATGATGACGCTCGCTTATGGCGGAACGCGCATTCTGATGGGCGCGCTGACGCAATGGCGGGACGGTATTTTCGCCAAGGTCGCGATGCATGCCGTGCGGCGCCTGGCGATGCTCACCTTCGAGCACATGCATCTGCTCTCGCTGCGCTTTCACCTTGAACGTAAGACCGGCGGGCTCACGCGCATCCTTGAGCGCGGACGCAACGCCATCGAGACGATCGTGCGCATGCTGCTGTTGCAGTTGTTGCCGACCATCGTCGAGGTGGTGCTGGTCGGCTGGGTGCTGCTGTTTCATTTCGATTGGCGCTATTTGATCATCATCCTGTTGACCGTCGCGCTTTATGTCGGCTTCACCTTTTATGCCACCGAATGGCGCATTGGTATCCGGCGCAAGATGAACGAGAGTGATACCGACGCCAATGTCAAGGCGATCGATTCGCTGCTCAACTACGAGACAGTGAAGTATTTCTCGGCCGAGGAGCGCGAGGCCAAGCGCTACGACCGTTCGATGGCGCGCTACGAGGATGCGAGCGTCAAGGCTTACACTTCGCTGGCGATACTCAACGCTGGTCAGGCCATCGTCTTTACCATCGGGCTTGCGGCAGCGATGGTGTTATGTGCGATCGGCATCGAGCACGGTACGAATACAGTCGGTGATTTCGTCATGATCAACGCCATGATGATCCAGCTCTATCAGCCGTTGAACTTTATGGGATTGGTCTATCGCGAGATCAAACAGGCAGTGATCGACATCGAACTCATGTTTTCGATTCTGGACCGCAAGCCGGAGATCGAAGACCGGCCAGGCGCGTTACCGCTCAAGGTACGCACTGGCATCATCCGGTTCGACAATGTTTCGTTTGCCTACGAGCCCGAGCGAGCGATTCTGAAGAATGTAAGCTTCGAGGTCGCCGCCGGACACACGGTCGCCATCGTCGGTCCGACTGGCGCCGGCAAGTCGACCGTCTCCCGGCTTTTGTTCCGTTTCTACGATGTGACCGGCGGCCGTATTTTGATCGATGGCCAGGACATTCGCGACGTCACGCAAAACTCCCTGCGCGCGGCCATTGGCATGGTCCCGCAGGACACCGTGTTATTTAACGATACGATCCGCTACAATATCCGCTACGGACAATGGGACGCGACCAACGCCGAGGTCGAAGACGCTGCGCGCCTCGCACAAATCGACGGCTTCATCCGGCTTGCTCCCAAAGGCTACGAAACCGAGGTCGGTGAACGCGGTCTGAAGTTGTCGGGCGGCGAAAAGCAACGTGTCGCTATCGCCCGCACCATCCTCAAAGCGCCGCCGATTTTGCTGCTCGATGAGGCAACGTCGGCGCTCGATAGCCACACCGAGCGCGATATTCAGGATGCGCTTGATCGGGTGTCGCGCAACCGCACGACTTTGGTTATTGCTCACCGGCTTTCCACCATCGTCGGCGCCGATGAGATCCTGGTGCTCGATCAAGGTTCGATTGTCGAACGGGGAAAGCATTCGGAGCTGTTGGCCAGCGGCGGACTTTACGCCAGCATGTGGAACCGCCAGCGTGAGGCGCAGATGGCGCGCGAAATCCTTGCCGAAGTCGGCGAAGACGGTGCTGCCGCGCCAAACCGCAACCCGCCGGGGGTACCCGAGGCGGACAAAGAAGAGTTGGTCCCCGCCGTGGATGCCGCGGAGTAACGTCAGCGCATGTCGATCTTCAATTCGATCCGTTCGCAACTCGCCCCGATCCATCCGCAAGGCTATCCGTTCATCGGTGGCTTCGCGCTGGCGAGCCTCATCCTGTTCTGGTTGTGGTCGCCGCTCGGCTGGCTCGGCACGGTAGCAACGCTCTGGTGCGCCTATTTCTTTCGCGATCCGGAGCGGGTGACGCCGACGCGCCCCGGTATTCTGGTCGCGCCGGCGGACGGCCGCGTCAGCCGCATAGCCGATGCGTTGCCGCCAAAGGAACTCGAACTCGGCGAGCGCCCGCTGATGCGCATATCGATCTTCATGAGCGTATTCGATTGTCACGTTAACCGCAGTCCGCTAGCCGGGCGCGTCGAACGCGTTGTTTATAAAGCGGGCGCCTTCATCAGCGCTGACCTCGACAAGGCGAGCGAAAGCAACGAGCGCAACGCTTTTGTGATCGCGGCAACTGACGGCGCCCGAATCGCAGTCGTGCAGATTGCCGGGCTGGTCGCCCGGCGCATCGTGCCGTTCGCCGGGCAGGGCGACACGGTCGCGGCGGGCCAGCGCATCGGCATGATCCGGTTCGGCTCGCGCGTGGACGTGTATCTGCCGGTCGGCGCACGCACATTGGTCACCGAAGGACAGACCGCGATTGCCGGTGAGACGGTGATCGCGGAACTTAAATAACGCTCGAAGACCAGCGGTTAACGAGCATAATTGGCGTGCATGGCGGGCGTGAGGCGGAGAGGATATATTGCCGGCATGGCAGCATCCTTGCCCCCAACCGAAGGCCAGCGCAGACGGCGGCGCTTTCGCCGCATTCCGGTGCGGACGCTTGCGCCGAACCTCGTCACTTTGGTGGCATTGTGCGCGGGGTTGACCGCGATCCGCATGGCATTCGAGAACCGCTATGCGCTTGCGCTTGCGGCCATCGTCTTCGCCGCCTTCCTTGACGGTGTCGACGGCCGGCTGGCGCGGCTGCTGAAGGGAACGTCGCGCTTTGGCGCCGAGCTCGATAGTCTATCCGATTTCGTAAATTTCGGTGTGGCTCCCGGATTGATCCTTTATTTTTGGGGCCTGCACGATCTGAAGTCGGCCGGTTGGATTGCAGCGATGGCTTTTGCGATTTGTGCTGGGCTTCGACTGGCGCGCTTTAACGTCATGATCGACGATCCCGAGCGGCCGGCCTGGACCATCAATTTCTTCGTCGGGGTGCCGGCGCCGGCCGGCGCCATCATCGTGCTGTTGCCGATCTACGCGGCGTTTCTCGGGTTACCGCGCACACACATCCTTACCTGGGCGACACTTGGGTATACACTGTTGATCGGCGGCCTGATGGTGTCGCAGTTGCCGGTATTCTCCGGCAAACGTATCGGCACCCGCCTGCCGCCGGACTTGGTCGCGCCGGTGGTTACCGTTCTCGTCGTTTTTGTCGCGCTGCTGATCGCTTATCCGTGGATTATCCTCGCCGCAGTAACGCTCGGTTATCTGGTGAGCCTGCCATTCGGCTGGCTATCCTATCGCGGCTACGTGCGACGCTCGCGCGAAGGCAAATCGGAACCGGCAGCTGCCACCGCTACGGCGGCGACGCAGCCCCTCCTGCCTGCCACCGGCCGCACCGTAAGCAAGGAAGAACGTCCGCCGCGCCTCAATTGAGCCGCATGGCGTGTGTGATTTAGCGGCGGGAGAAACTATGCGGCTCGGACGTCGCGCATTCTTGAACTCGCTTGCGGCGTCTGTGGTGGCGCCGGCCGTTCTGCGGCTCGCGCGGGCCGATGCGCCGCAGGTCACGCTCAAGCTGCATCACTTCTTTTCTTCGGTGTCGAGCGGTCACGAAAAGTTTGTGGTGCCGTGGGCGCGCCGGGTCACGGCGCAGTCGGCCGGCCGCATCCGTATCGACATTTTTCCTTCCATGCAGCTTGGCGGCGCGCCGGCTCAGCTTTTCGATCAGGCGCGTGATGGACTTGCCGATATCGCGTGGGCGGTGCCGGGATATACTCCTGGGCGCTTCGGCCGCATCGAGGCATTCGAGCTGCCGTTCCTTCCCTCGCGCCGTGCGCTGGTGAACTCCAAGGCGCTGGAAGATTTCGCAGCGACCAATCTGCGCGATGAATTCCGCGAGGTCCATCCGATCTGCTTCTCCTGCCGCGACCATAGCGTCATTCACACCAACCGTGCCGTTCGTGCGGTGTCCGATCTGCGCGGCCTGCGCCTGCACGTGCCCAACCGGCTCGCCGCCGAATCCGTCCATGCGCTTGGCGCCAGTGGTGTGACGGTGCCGGTCGCCCAGGTGCCGATGGCGGTATCCGGCCACGCGATCGAAGGCTGCCTCATGCCATGGGATGCGGTACCGGCGCTGAGGTTGAACGATTTGCTCAAACAGCACACCGATTTCGCCGAGTCGGCGCTGAGTACATCAACTTTTGTGCTGGCAATGAATAAACTGGCCTATGAGCGGCTGCCGCAGGATCTGAAAACTGTCATCGACGAAAATTCGGGCTTGGTGGCTGCCGGCATGGCCGGCGCGATGTGGGATGGTGAAGCGAAAATTGTTGCCGACATGGTCCGTGAGCGTGGCGACCCCATTACCGTGTTGGAAGAGGACGAGATCGCGAACTGGCGTGCGGCGACCAAGTCGGTGGTGTCGCTGTGGCTCAGGCAAATGAAAGAGCGCAAGACCAACGGTGGCAAGCTGCTTGCAAACATTCACGCTTTGATTGGGAAATACGCCAGCGAACCGGAACCGCAAGGTCCGCCGCCGACCGAGCCGCATGTGACCGAGCCAGAAGTCGTGAGCCGGCCGCCGACGCAGTCTCAGCCGCCGAATAGGCCGCAGGCGGCGGCAGTGGCCGCGCAACCGAAAGCTGACGCGCCTGCCACCGCGGTGCGGCCGGCCGCCAAGCCGGCCGCCAAACCGGCCGCCAAGCGTGCCCCACTCAAGGAACTCGATATTCCGCTTTAGTCACGCCGGTAGCGGGTTTTCTCGCTAACGCGCGAGTCCGAGCGCAATGTTCCCCTCGTGCCCCTGAAAATGGCCGTTGACAAACGAAAGCTGCGCCAGTGGTTCGTCCTTGTGGTTACGGATGATCAGGACATCGTGCTCGTAAGTCCATTTGCGACTGGTAAAGTATTTGCCGGGACAGCCGCCTTCGGGCGCTATGGTGCCTTGTGCGGCGCCGGGCTCGGCGCCGAATTTCATGAAGCAGCCTCCGCCGCCGACTGCAGCGAACCGCCAGCGGCCGGCAAGGTCGACCGGCGGTGGAGGCGGCGGTGGGGGTGGAGGCGGCGGTGCGGCAGGTGCCGCCGCGGCTTCCGGTTCAGGTGGAGCATTGGAGGCGCAGCCCGCGACCATCGCGAACAGCACGAGCATTGCGGCGGCCAGCGCCGCCTGACGCCTTCTTCGCCGCATGTTGGTGAAGCCGATCATCCGCCGGGCAACAAAGCGAGAGTCATTCCATCGTCGGGATAACGAATTCGGCGCCTTCCTTCACACCTGACGGCCAGCGCGCGGTCACCGTCTTGGTTTTGGTATAGAACCGCACGGAATCCGGACCGTGCTGATTGAGATCGCCGAAGCCGGACCGTTTCCAGCCGCCGAAAGTGTAATAAGAAAGTGGAACAGGAATGGCGAAATTGACGCCGACCATGCCGACTTCGACGCGGCTGACGAAATCGCGCGCCGCGTCGCCGTCGCGAGTGAAGATCGCGACGCCGTTGCCGTATTCGTGCTCGGACGGCAGTCGCACCGCTTCTTCGTAGTCCTTGGCGCGGACGACCGACAATACCGGCCCGAAGATTTCTTCCTTATAGATCCGCATATTCGGCTTTACCTCGTCGAACAGGCAGCCGCCCATGAAATTGCCATTCTCGTAGCCTTGCAGCCTAAATCCGCGCCCATCGACAACCAGCTTTGCACCTTCCTTAACACCAAGATCGACGTAACTCTTAACTTTCTCCAAATGCGCCTTGGTGATCATGGGGCCGTAGTCGGCTTGCGGGTCGGTTGACGGACCGATTTTGAGGCCCTCAACCCGCGGTATAAGCTTCTCCATGAGGATGTCGGCGGTCCTCTTGCCGACCGGAACAGCGACGGACACCGCCATGCAACGTTCGCCAGCCGAACCGTAGCCGGCGCCGATCAACGCATCGACCGCCTGATCCATATCGGCGTCGGGCATCACGATCATGTGGTTCTTCGCGCCGCCGAAGCACTGCGCGCGCTTATTATGCGCGCACGCGGTGGCGTAGACGTATTCGGCGATCGCCGACGAGCCGACGAAGCCGACCGCGCTAATGCGTGGATCGGTTAGCAGGGT
>JASHSY010000300.1 GCA_030040825.1 Xanthobacteraceae bacterium | reverse complement strand
CTCGACGGCCTGTTCGCAATGTTTTTCGCCGGCATCGGAATGTAGCCATGGCCAGCAATACCGCCGTGATCAGCGTTCGTGATCTGGTCGTCGGCTTTGGCGACCTCACCGTGCTCGACCATGCGTCGCTCGATGTCTTCGAGGGAGAAATCCTCGGCTTTGTCGGCGGGTCGGGTGCCGGCAAGTCGGTATTGATGCGCGCGGTCATCGGGCTATTGCCGCGGCGCCAGGGCACGATCAAAGTGTTCGGCACCGATCTTGCCGGCATTGATGAAAACGCGCGCCGCGCGATCGAGCAGCGCTGGGGCGTCCTGTTTCAGCAGGGCGCCTTGTTTTCATCGCTCACCGTTTTGCAGAACGTTCAGTTTCCGATGCGCGAATATCTCAGGCTCTCGCCGCGTCTGATGGAGGAGATCGCCGTCGCCAAGCTTGAAATGGTGGGTCTGCATGCCGACGTGGGCGGAAAATATCCGGCCGAGCTTTCCGGCGGCATGGTGAAAAGGGTGGCGCTCGCGCGTGCACTTGCGCTCGATCCCGACGTGGTTTTTCTCGACGAGCCGACCTCCGGTCTCGATCCGATCGGCGCCGCCGAGTTCGACCAGTTGATCCGCACGCTGCAACGCACGCTCGGTTTGAGCGTGTTCATGGTTACCCATGACCTCGACAGCCTGCACGCGGTCTGCGACCGCATCGCGGTCCTGTCCGAGGGCAAGGTGATCGCAGCCGGCTCGATCGAAACCATGCTCGCTTCCGAGCATCCCTGGCTCAAGTCATATTTTCAAGGCAACCGCGGGCGCCAGATCGCGCGCCACGTCCATCACTGAGAGGCCATCTCATGGAAACCAAGGCCAACTACACAATCACCGGCGCGTTCACGCTTGCGGTTATCCTCGGCGTGTTCGGCTTCGTCTACTGGTTCCAGAGCAGCACGGGCGGCGGCGAGCGCTCGGTCTATCGCATCGTGTTCGCCAACTCGGTTTCCGGGCTGCGGGCCGGGGCTTCCGTGCTGTTCGACGGCATGCGTGTCGGCGAGGTGACGCAGCTTGCGCTTGATCCGCACGATCCGCGCAAGGTCGAAGCGCAGATCGCGCTCGATCGCAGCGTCCCGATACGCGCCGACACCAAGGTTTCACTGGCCTTTCAGGGACTGACCGGCCTGGCCGAGGTGTCACTGACCGGCGGATCGGCCGATGCAGCGCTGGTCACCGCCGACGCCGGCCACGTCCCGACGCTCTATGCCGACCCAAGCGCAGGAGCCGATGTCACGCAAGCCGCGCGTGACGTGCTTTCGCACATCGACGGCCTAGTTAGCGAGAACGAAGCGGCCATGCGCACCTCGCTGCACAATATCGAAACCGTGACCACGACGCTGGCGCAGAATTCGCAGCGTCTCGACAAAGTGATGGCCGGGCTGGAAAACCTCGCCGGGTCCGGCGACAACCCCGGCGAGATCGGCCAAGCGGCCGAAGCGATCCGCAAGCTTGCCGACAATCTCGACAAGCGCACCGATGAAATATCGGCCGGGCTGATCCGCTTCTCAAATTCCGGATTGAAAGAATACGAGGCGTTCGCCGTCGACGGCCGCCGCACGCTGGCCGAGCTTCAGAAGGTGCTAAAGAACATCGACGAGCATCCGTCGCGGCTGATCTTCGGACATTGACGGTCAAAAAATTCAATCTTTGTCATTGCGAGCAACCGTTCCAGGCTCGCTCTGCGAGCTTCGGACGGTAAGAGTCCGCCGAAGCGCAGAGCGCGAAGGCGGGAGCGAAGCAATCCCGCTTCCTCCTGCTCTGCAATTTGGATTGCTTCGCCATAGCCCGTCGAAGACAGGCGTGAACGCCTTTTTGCCTCACAATGATGAGTGCCGGTTAAGCTGCAATCTCGGCTTCCTCATCGCGCTCGACCAAGCGCGAAATTCCAAGTGCCTGCGCGGCGCCGGCGAACCAGCTGATAATCTCGAACGTACCGTCCGCATGTTCGGCGAGCGCCGTGCAGCTTTCGACCCAATCGCCGCAATTCATATAACGGATGCCGAAGTCGTCGTGGATGACCGCGTGGTGGATATGGCCGCAGATGACGCCATCGACGTCGCGGCGCCGCGCCTCGGCCGCCAAAGTCTGCTCGAACGCGCCGATATAGTTCACCGCGTTCTTGACCTTGTGCTTGGCCCATTGCGAAAGCGACCAATAAGAAAAGCCGAGCCGCCGGCGGACGGCATTGAAATACCGGTTCACAAAAATAGCGAAGTCGTACGCGGTGTCGCCGAGCAGCGCCAGCCATCGTGCGTGCTTGACCACGAGGTCGAACACGTCGCCGTGCACGACCAGATAGCGGCGGCCGTCGGCCGCTTCGTGAATGACGGTTTCCGCCACCTCGATGCCGCCAAAATGCGTGCCGTAATAGTGGCGCAGGAATTCGTCGTGATTACCGGGCAGATAGATGATGCGCGTACCCTTGCGCGCCTTGCGGAGAAGCTTCTGCACCACGTCATTGTGCGGCTGCGGCCAATACCAGCCTGAGCGCAACTGCCAGCCGTCGACAATATCGCCGACCAGATAGACTGTCTCGGCATCGTGATAGCGAAGGAAATCGAGGAGCCTGTCGGCTTGGCAGCCGCGCGCGCCGAGGTGAACATCCGAGATAAACAGAGTACGGAACAGACGCGTGCCGCGCTCAGGTGTCACGATGTTTGGTCTCTCGCCGGCTCGACATGGCCTCGCCTATAAGCGGATTCGATGGCAGCGGCGTGACAACAAAAGTTAACGCCGGTTTACGTTCATCGATTCACAACGCTGTCACGCGTTTTCATTAGACAACGCAGCGATGACAGCGCCGATTCTCGCCGCCACGACCTTCTGCATCTGCGCCGCCACGATCCACGTCGTCAGTCTAGCAATCGCCGCCATCCGGTTGCGCCGCAATGCGCGCGCAGAGCGGCCATCCCACAGTGAACTTCCGGCCGTCAGCCTGATACGTCCGCTTTGCGGCATCGACAATTACGGCCGCGAAACTCTGGCTTCGACATTTACGCTCGATGATCGGCGCTGCGAAATTTTGTTTTGCGTCGCCGACGTTCGGGATCCGGTTCTTCCGCTGATCGAAGCGATGATGGCGCAGCATGCCGGCGTCGGCGCGCGGTTGCTCATCGGCGACGACCGGATCAGTGCCAACCCGAAACTGAACAACGTGCTCAAGGGTTGGCGCGCGGCCAGGCATGACTGGATCGTTCTCGCCGATTCAAATGTGCTGCTGCCGCGCGACTATATCGGGCAGTTGTTCGCCAATTGGCGCGACGATACCGGCCTCGTCGCTTCGCCGCCGATCGGCGCGCAGCCGCATGGCTTTTGGGCCGAACTCGAATGCGCCTTCCTCAATACCTATCAGGCCCGCTGGCAATACGTTGCCGACGCGATCGGCTGCGGCTTTGCCCAGGGCAAGACCATGCTGTGGCGGCGTTGCGACCTCGAACACGCCGGCGGGATCGAAATGCTTGCCAACGAAGTCGCCGAGGACGCCGCTTCGACCAAGATCGTGCGCGGCGCCGGCCGCAAAGTCCGGCTGGTCGATCGGCCCTTCCCGCAGCCGCTCGGCTACCGCCGCGCCCGCGAAGTTTGGTATCGGCAATTGCGCTGGGCGCGGCTTCGCCGGGCAAGCTTCTTTGCTTATTTCCTCCCGGAAGCGCTGTCCGGCGCCGCGCTGCCAATGCTCGCACTCGCGCTCGCCGCCCCTGGGTTGGGGCTCCGTCCAGTACTTTCGGTCATTCTCCTCGCCGTTGTTTGGTACGGGGCGGAGACTTTGCTTGCGCTCGCCGCCGGCTGGCACGTTTCCGCGCGCTACCCGCTCGTCTGCCTGGCGCGCGACCTTTTGTTGCCCGTGCTGTTTGTCGGCGCGCTGTTCGGCGACGGATTTGTCTGGCGCGGCAACGAAATGCAGGTCAAGCGTTTTCGCCCGCGCTCCATCCCGGCGCTCGCCGTACTTGCCCCGGTAGCGCGCAGGAGGTTTCGCTCGCTGCGCGCTCGTTGGTCGTAAAACTGCCCATTCGGTGGTGATCGCGACGATTTTCTTGTTTGACGATCTTCATGTTTGATGGATCGACGAGCGAAGCTTGGTTGACCAGCTTGGCTTATCGATAGAATTTCACCGCCGGGAATTTGCCGGCTCGCGGGTTGCGCGAACCAGGAAGGATTCCGGTATGATGCGGATGTTGCTGAACCGGCCTGCGCCAGATTATCCTTGACCTGCTTGTCCCAGCTCCATTCGTTGAACCGGCCGTCGTGGCAAACGTTCCGATGCAATCCCCGACACGACCGAGATTCATTCTCGGCTGACTTTATCCCGACTAGCGCCGGTTGCCGACCGCGCGGCGCGGTCGGCAATTGCTTCGAGCGCCGCATGATCGAGCGGAAAATCATCGCCAATCCAGACCGCCTCGGCGGCGCGTAGCACTGCACCGAGGGCCGGACCTGCGACAACGCCCCGCCGCGTGAAATCAGCCGCTTTGAGCGGGAACGCCGGCGCCGTCCAGTGCCTCGGCAAGTCGGCCAGCGCGCGCCAGCTCGCATCGGCCGCACCGGCTTGCGACCGCGCCCAGGCGGTGAGAACGCGGTCGCCGAAAGCTCGTGGGCCGAGTTGGTAAAGCAGCGCGCGCGCCGGTTGTTTCTCGGCGTCAGGCGCAATACGCCACCAGTTTTCCAGCGCGAGCAGCCGATCGGATTCCGCGTTCGCCAGTCGCAGCCGTTCGGTTAGCCGCTCAGCATCTTCCGCCACCCAGACACCAATCGCGCCGAGGCGGCGCACCGCATCAGGTTCGGCGCCGGTCGCCGCCTCCACTTTCACCAGGTTCTCGAAGCTCGCCAGATAGCCGATCCCGCCAAACACCATGCCCAGAAGCCCGCTCTCGGCCATCACTGCCAATGTCGGCGTCGCGTGTGGAGCGAGCAACAGCTTGAGCATCTCCATGCGCACACGCTCGCGCGACAGTGTTCCGAGGCCGCCGCGCTCGCTGATGCACGCATGCAAGCCTGCCGCATCCGGCGCGCCGTTGCCGAAATACGCGTGAAAACGGAAGAAGCGCAGAATGCGCAGATAATCCTCTTCAATTCGCCGCCGCGGCTCACCGATGAAACGAACGCGGCGGGCGCTGATATCGTCCAACGCGCCGACATAGTCGTGCACCGTTCCGTCCGGCGACGCCGAAAGCGCGTTGATCGTGAAATCGCGGCGTTCGGCGTCCGTCTTCCAGTCGCGGCCGAACATGACTCGCGCCTTGCGGCCGAAAGTCTCGACGTCCTCGCGCAACGTCGTGACTTCGAACGGACGGCCGTCAAGGATGGCGGTTACGGTGCCATGATCGATGCCGGTTGGCACCGCCCTTCCCCCGGAAGCCGCAACGCGGCGCATCACTTCCTCGGGCAACGCCGTGGTCGCAATATCGATCTCGCCGACCGGAATTTTCCATAACGCATCGCGCACCGCGCCACCGATCGCACGCGCTTCTTCGCCGTCGCCGTTGAGCAGTGCAAGCAACCTTGCCGCCGCGCCGGATTTCAGCCACGCCGCGTCGGCAAGGTGCGGGATTGGCGTCACCGTGTCGTCTGCGGCACTAACTTGCCGCCCTCGATATGCGCCGGCACGTAGGTCGAACCGGGCGGTGCGCCACCGAACTGCGCGAGCACCAGAAAGCTACCGACCATCAGAATGAGCGAGGCGATGAGCAGGCCGGCAATATGACGCACCGTCCATGATTGCGGCTGGAGCACGCCGGCGCGCGTTGCGGCAAGATACGCCGCATAGAGGACGAAGGGGACGAGAAACAGCACGATCTCGGTGGCGACTGGCCGAATCATCGGTAAACCCGGTCGTAGAGATTGCGC
This sequence comes from Xanthobacteraceae bacterium, assembly GCA_030040825.1. GTDB lineage: Bacteria > Pseudomonadota > Alphaproteobacteria > Rhizobiales > Xanthobacteraceae > BOG-931. Next base: position 4,882 of record JASHSY010000300.1, on the reverse strand, counting down.
ACAATACCCGCGGTGATACCCCAAATGTAGCGGTCGCCGAATGGGATCGCGTAATATTCGCGCTGAATTCCTTTCCATTCTCGGCTGCGGCGTTGCTGGTTTTCCGGCGTCATCAGGAAAGCAAGAGGTACTTCGAATGTCTCGACGACCTCGCGCGGATTGAGCTTAAGCGCGAAATCCGGCTTCACCCGCGCGACCGTCGGCAGAATCCGAAAGCCGGAGAATGTGAGATAGAGATCAAGATAACCGAGCGGCTCGATCAGGGTCGGCGGAAGCCCGATCTCCTCCTTGGCTTCACGCAGCGCCGCCGCAACGGGGCTTTCATCCTCGGGGTCGATCTTGCCGCCGGGAAAAGCCACCTGCCCTGCATGGCTGTTGAGCTCCTTCGTGCGCAGAGTGAACAAAACGGTCGGTTCGCGGCGATCGACGACCGGCACGAGCACGGCGGCCGGCCTTGTCGCACTGACACCCGCCTGCTCCCACATCGCCGGATTAAGATCGAGATCGCCGCGTGCGCCCTTGGCTTGCGGATCGGTCAGAGCCGGCGGCACTTCGAGAACAAGCCGCGTTCGGGCGCGCTCGAAGAACTCCTCCGCCGGCTGTCGCAGCGCCGTCTGTTGCTCGCTCACGCAAAGTCCCTCACCTGTTCGGCCGGCGCCATCGGAAAGAACATTCCATTTGACGACACGCCGAACATGGCTTTGCCGGAAACCTCGCGCTCCTCACCGAGTTCGACAAGGTCGAAGAACAGGGCGCGTGTCACCTTCGCCCACAATTCGCGGCGCACGTGTAAATAGGGCTTAAGCCCGCCGGTTTTGAGCTCCGGCTCGAAACGCAATGCATGCTGTGGCCCGCACGCAACCCAATCGTCGACGTTCGTCCGGAACTTGAGCACTTGCCCTGCCGATGATTCTTTGACGTCGAGCTCGACGGCCATGAAAGGAGCGTCCTCGACCTGGAGGCCGCACTTTTCCACCGGGGTCACCAAAAAATATTTATCGCCCTCTCGCTTGAGCACGGAAGCAAACAATTTGACCAGTGCCGGCCGGCCGATCGGCGTCTTCAAATAGAACCAAGTGCCGTCGGCGGCGATGCGCATGTCGAGATCGCCGCAGAATGGCGGGTTCCACCGCTCGACGGGAGGCGGGCCTTTTGCCTGACCGGCAGCGCGGTTGAGTGCGCTGGCGATTCCTTCCAGGCCCGGCTGCCCTTCCTTGGCCATGGTTTGCCTTGAAGCTGGACACATGGACACTATGTCCGAACGGGTGCCGCTCCCCTTCGAACTGTTATGATGCTAGCGCGTTTATTGCAGCGCAATAGCGGGGCCGAGCACGCCGCCGTGATTCGTACCGACGTTGCGAATCTGATGCGATACGCCGCCATGCAATGCGGCAATGCCGAAGGAGTTAGCCATGCCCGCTGCCGGCGGAGACGGCCTCGAAAAGCTCGAAGACATGATCGTGCGTTCGGCCGAAGCGAGTGCCGATCACATTCGCGCGGCCAAGGCCGCGATCGGTACCGTTATTTTCGGCCAGGACAAGGTCATCGAGCAGGCGCTCGTCACCATCCTTTCCGGCGGCCATGCGCTTCTGCTTGGCGTGCCTGGATTGGCCAAGACCAAGCTGGTCGAAACCATGGGCACAGTTCTCGGGCTCGATGCCAAGCGCATCCAGTTCACGCCCGATTTGATGCCGTCCGACATTCTCGGCACCGAAGTGCTGGAGGAGAGCCAAAGCGGCAAACGGAGTTTCCGGTTTCTGTCCGGCCCGGTTTTTGCCCAACTTCTGATGGCCGACGAGATCAACCGCGCCAGCCCGCGTACGCAATCGGCGCTGTTGCAGGCAATGCAAGAGCAACACGTCACGGTCGCCGGCACGCGTCACGATCTGCCGCGGCCCTTCCACGTCCTCGCCACGCAAAATCCGATCGAGCAGGAAGGTACCTATCCGCTTCCCGAGGCACAGCTCGACCGCTTTCTGATGGAGATCGACGTCGATTATCCGGATCGTGGCGCGGAACGAAAAATCCTGTTCGAGACCACCGGCGCGGAGGAAACCCGCGCCAAAGCGGCGATGACCGCCGAGGAGCTGATGGCCGCGCAGCGTTTGGTGCGGCGATTGCCGGTCGGCGAATCGGTGGTCGAAGCAATTCTCGCTTTGGTGCGGTCGGCGCGGCCCGGCACAGAAGGCGGCGACGCCGCCAAGCTCATTTCCTGGGGACCGTCTCCGCGCGCGAGCCAAGCCCTGATGCTGGCGGTTCGTGCGCGCGCCCTGCTCGACCGGCGGTTGGCGCCTTCGATCGACGATGTGCTCGATCTCGCCGAGCCGGTGCTCAAGCACCGCATGGCGCTGACCTTCACCGCACGCGCCGAGGGTGAAAGCATCGAAGCGGTGATCGGACGCCTGAAGGCGCGGATCGGATAAACGGATGGCGAGCGAGACCAGGCGCGGGTCTGATCACGATCGCTCGTCGGTACAACGCGCGGTTGGCGAAGGCCGCACGCTGGCCGCCGCGATGCCGCGGCTGATCCTCGAAGCGCGCCGCGTGGCGGCAACGGTGGTGCACGGCCTGCACGGACGCCGCCGCGCCGGTTCCGGCGAGAACTTTTGGCAGTATCGCCGCTTCGTGTCCGGCGAGCCGGCTTCGCGCGTCGACTGGCGGCGCTCGGCGCGTGACGACCATCTGTATGTGCGCGAACAGGAATGGGAAGCCGCGCACACGGTATGGATCTGGCCCGACCGGTCCCCGTCGATGGTGTTTGCTTCGCAGCTTGTGCGCGACACCAAGCTTTATCGGACGCTGGTTGTGGCGCTGGCCCTCGCCGAGATTCTGGTCGAGGGTGGCGAACGGGTCGGTGTGCCCGGACTCCTGCGCCCGACCGGCAGCCGCAACGTCATCGACCGTATGGCACAAACGATCGTCCACGACCGCGGCGAGCGCGTCAGCCTGCCGCCGAACTTTTCGCCTTCGCCGCTGTCCGAAATCGTGCTGTTGTCCGATTTGTGGAGCGACATCGGCGACATACGGCGCACCATCACGCAACTCGCCGCTAGCGGCGCGCATGGCCATATCGTGCAAATCGTCGATCCCGCCGAGGAGACGTTTCCCTATTGGGGGCGCATCGAATTCGTCGAACCGGAAGGCGGCGGCCGCATCACTGCGGGCCGCGCGCAAAATTGGCGCGCCGACTACGCGGCACGGGTGGCGCGTCACCGCGCCGAAATCCGCAGCGAAACCGACAGGCTCGGCTGGAGCTTCATCATCCACCGTACCGACCGTCCGCCAACTGAGCTCCTGTTGGCGTTGCACGGCCGTATCGGTGGCGAGTTCGCCGACAACGGCGCGCACCGTCACCAAGCCGGCCAGCTACGGGCGCCAGCATGATCGGTGCATTGCCACTGGGCTTTGCCGAACCCGTGGTGCTGATCGGCCTCCTGACGCTGCCGGTCCTGTGGTGGTTGCTGCGGCTCATTCCGCCGCGGCCGCGACGGGTCGACTTTCCGCCGACGCGGCTTCTCCTGGAAATCGCGCCCAAGGAGGAGACCCCGGCTCGCACGCCGTGGTGGTTGACGCTGTTGCGGCTTGCGCTTGCTGCCCTTCTGATCATCGCCGCCGCCGGCCCATTGTGGAACCCCCCGGTCGCGGCAATGAAGACCCGCGCGCCGGTCGCCATCTTGATCGATGACGGCTGGCCGGCGGCAGCCGCCTGGGACGGGCGTTTGCGTACCGCCGACGACATCATCGCGCGCGCCGAGAACGATCATCGCGCGGTGGCGCTTATTCCGCTTTCGGAGGGCACCCGTGACATTTCCTTCGCCACCGCGGCCGCCGCGCGGGTGCGGCTGCACCAGATCAAGCCCAAGCCGCATACGGTCGACCGTACCGAAGCACTACCCGCCCTCGCCCGCTTCCTCGACCAAACGCACGACGTTGAACTGGTCTGGCTGGCCGATGGTATCGATCTCGGACGCGGCGCCGAATTCGTCAAAGCCTTGGCGCCGATGATTGGCACGCGGGCAATGACCGTCGTCTCCGGCGGCATCGCCGGGCCGCACGCGCTCACCGCGACCGATAATGCGGCCGGCGGGCTCAGCGTGAAAGTATTGCGCGCAAACACCGAAGCCCCGGCGAGCGGTTCTTTGCGCGCGCTCGATCTCAAGGGCCTGACGCTTGGCGAAGCTCCCTTTAGCTTCACGACGGATGAGCGGGAGACTGATGCGCAATTCAATCTGCCGGTCGAATTGCGCAACGACATCGCCCGCATCGAAATTGCCGGCGAGCATTCTGCAGGCGCCGTGCAACTGCTCGACAAGCGCTGGCGTCGCCGGACCGTCGGCATTGTATCCGGCGCGACTGCCGACACCTCGCAGCCGCTCCTCTCGTCAAGCTATTACATCAGTCGCGCGCTCGGTCCGTTCGCCGACGTGAGATTGGCGCAAGGCGAATCGCCGGCCGAAGCGGTGACGCACTTTCTCGATCAACATGTGCCGATGCTGGTCCTCGCAGATGTCGGCAATGTCGCGGGCGACGCCCACGATCGGCTGGCGCATTGGATCGAGGAAGGCGGGGTCTTGCTGCGTTTCGCCGGCCCTCGCCTTGCGGCGTCCAACGACGATCTGGTTCCGGTGCGGCTGCGTCGTGGCGGACGCATTCTCGGCGGCAGCTTGAGCTGGGACAAACCGCAGCCGCTGGCGGCCTTTTCGCACGACGGCCCGTTCAACGGGCTCGCCGTACCCACTGACGTAACCGTCAGCCGGCAGGTATTGGCCGAGCCCGATGCTGCATTGAGCGAAAACACCTGGGCGACGCTTGCCGACGGCACACCGCTTGTTACCGCCGCGCGACGTGGCAAGGGACTGATCATTCTCTTCCACGTCACCGG
>JASHSY010000299.1 GCA_030040825.1 Xanthobacteraceae bacterium | reverse complement strand
ACGATGAAGGACAACGTGCTGGCGCTCAAAGTCGTGCTCGCCAACGGCGAGGTGATGTCGACCGCGCGGCGGGCCAAAAAAACCGCGTCCGGCTATGACCTCACTCATTTGATCGTCGGCGCCGAAGGCACGCTCGGCATCATCACCGAACTGACTTTGCGGCTTGCCGGCATTCCGGAAGTGATCGCGTCCGGCATCTGTCCGTTTCCGTCGGTGGAAGCCGCCTGCAACGCCACGATCCAGACCATTCAGTCCGGTATTCCGGTCGCCCGCATCGAACTCCTCGATACCTTGCAGGTGCGCGCGTCGAACGCCTATTCGAAGCTCTCGCTGCCGGAAACGCCGATGTTGTTCGTTGAATTCCACGGCAGCGCGGTGAGCGTCGTCGAACAGACAGAGCGTTTCGGCGAGATTGCCGCCGAATTCGGCGGTGGCCCGTTCGAGCGCGCGACGCAGGCGGAAGAACGCACCCGGCTGTGGCAGGCGCGCCACGATGCCTATTGGGCGCAAGTCGGCCTGCGGCCCGGCACCCATGCGCTGGCGACCGACGTCTGCGTGCCGATCTCGCGGCTCGCCGAATGCGTGACGCAAACGCAGCGCGATATCGCCGCCAACAATCTGGTCGCCCCGATCGTCGGCCATGTCGGCGACGGCAATTTCCACGTCGGGCTGATGGTGGATCTGGCCGACCAGGACGAGGTCGCCCGCACGCATGCGTTTCTCGAACGGTTGGTCGAGCGCGCCTTGGCGATGGACGGCACTTGCACCGGCGAACATGGCGTCGGCCAGGGCAAGATGAAATATCTTCTGGCCGAGCATGGCGAGCCGGCGCTGGACGCGATGCGCGCGATCAAGCGGGTGCTCGATCCGCTCGACATCATGAATCCGGGCAAGATCGTTGCATAGGGCGGGTCGGCTGACGACGAAACCCGCCGGTATGACCTCTCCGCCGCTCGGCGGATTGCACTTCGTTCGTTGGTCCTACGAATTACTCAAAAAATCGACACAGTAGCGGCGGCAGATGCCGCCTGCTGCGGCGCTCCGGACCTGCATTTCCGTGATAGCTTGCCGCGAGGTTTCGGCGGGTGCGCGCCGGTTCGCGACCCGATCGATCCGTAGGGAAAGTTCGACGTGCAGACGACGCTGCTCGGATTGGCGATTGCCGTCATTGTGGCGCTGGTGTCAGCGCTGGTCGCCCCGCTGGTGATCGATTGGAGTCATTACCGGTCGAACTTCGAGGAAGAAGCCAGCCGGTTGACCGGACTGACCGTGCACGTCAATGGCGGCATCGACGCGCGCATTCTGCCGACGCCGCACCTCAAACTGCACGATGTCGTCGTCGGCGAGCCGGGCCGGCCGCCGCAAGCGCGGGCGGAGTTCATCGAGCTTGAAATCGGGCTTGGTCCGCTGTTGCGCGGCGAAGTGCGCGCGACGCAAATGCACCTGATTGCGCCGCAGATCGATCTCGGCCTCGATAGCTCGGGGGCAATCGACTGGCCGGCGCTGTCGCCGAGCTTTCGTCCGGACGCGCTGGCCATTTCGCATTTTCGTGTCGACGACGGCCGTATCACGCTCGCCGACGCGCGGTCGGGCGTGCGCACGGTCTTGCAGAAGTTCTCATTCGAAGGCGATGTGCTCTCGGCCGCCGGCCCATTCCACGGTGACGGGACTTTTTCCGTCGGCGACGAGCCATACCAATACCGCATCTCCGGCAGCCGTGTTGACGAGGAGGGCGGTTTGAAGCTGAAGTTTGGCCTCGATCCGTCCAATCTTCCGCTCACCGCCGAAGTCGAGGGCACGCTTCGTTTCGGCGGCGGCGTTCCGCAATTTGACGGAACGCTGGCGCTGAACCGGCTGGCCGGGGCCGCACTCGCGCGCGGGCAGCGGGTGTTGAGCGACCCGTGGCAGCTCGCCGGCAAGGTTCGCGCCTCGCCAGCCGCGGCGTCGTTGCACGATCTCGCCATGCAATACGGACCCGACGAGCGTGCGGTCAATCTTACCGGCAACGCGGCGCTGACGTTCGGGTCGCATCCGCGGCTCGACGGCTCGGTTTCGGCGGTTGCCCTCGACGTTGACCGCGTGCTGGCGGCGCCGGACGTCACCCATCGGCCGCCTTTCGTCATGCTCAAGAGTTTTCTCGAGGCGTTTGTCGCGACGGTGCACCCGCCGTTGCCGGTCGACGTGGCGGTCGTTGTCGACACGCTGACCGTCGGCGGTACGACACTGCAATCGTTGCACGGTCATGTGCGCTTTGGCGATCAGGGCTGGAGTCTCGGGGATTTTGCATTCCGCGCGCCCGGCCTCACCGACGTGGCGGTGAACGGCAGACTTGGCAGCGGGCCGCAAGGTTTGGTTTTCAACGGGCCTGCCAGCGTGCAATCGGCCGATTTGAAAGCGCTGGTTGCCTGGCTCGAGGGCCGCGGCGACCAGCCATCCGCGTCGACCGAGACATTGACCGCGCGCGGCACGGTGGCTGTCGGCAGCGGCCGCTTTGCGCTTGACGAGCTTTCGGCGGCGCTCGATCAGGAGAATGTGGAAGGCCGGCTTGCTTACACCTGGGCGGCCGACGGCATTCCGGCAGCGCTCGATGGCGAGCTGCACGCAACCAAGCTCAACGTCGATGCGCTGATCGCTTTCGCCAAAGCCGCAGCTTCCGACGACGCGTTGGAAGTACCACGCAAGGTCGCGCTCGTTCTCAACGTCGGCAAGGCGACGTTTGCCGGCGTCGACGTGCGCGCGGTCGACGCCCGGCTCAAACTCGATTCCGGCCTGTTGCAAATCGACCGGCTTTCCATCGGCGATCTGGCCGGCGCCGCGCTTGGCATCGGCGGCAACATCGACGAATTGTCCTCGCAGCCGCGCGGGCGCCTGACGCTTACGCTCGACGCCAAGTCGCTCGCCGGTCTCACCGATATCGCCGGCAAGTTTGCGCCGCAGGTCGCCAACGCGGTGCGGCCGTTTATCGACCGGCTGGGACCGGCCAAAATCCACGGCGCGCTGACCGTCGATCGCGCCGCGCCCGCGGGCACCGCCGTCAAACTCGACCTCGGCGGCGATTTGGGCGCGCTTCGGCTCACGCTGGACGGCAACGCTACCGGCCAATCGGCGCAGCCCGCGGCCGCCGTCATCCGCTTGAGCGGCCGCTTCGATGCCGATGACGGCGGCGCGTTGGTGCGTTTGCTCAACCTCGACCGCGTCGTCGCCGTTGATCAGCTGCCCGGCCAAATGACGATTACGGCCAGCGGCCCGCTCAATGGCGACATTGAAGTCGGCGGCTTGGCGGCCGCCGGCGGTTTCTCTGCGGCGGCTACCGGGACGTTGCATCTGAGCGGCAAAGAGGCGCCGACCGGCAGCCTGCAACTGAAAGCAACAGCCACCGATTTGCGGCCGCTCCACCGGATGCTCACCGGACAACCGGGTTCCGCGGCGCCGGTTTCGTTGAGTGCAATTGTCGGAATTGCCGGGACGGATCTGTCCGTGACCGACCTTGTCGCGGCGGTCGGCAAATCCTCGGCGCGCGCGCGTCTTGACGTCAAACTTGCCTATCCGATTGCGATCACCGGCGACGTCGCCGCCGATGACATCGATGCGTCATCGGCCCTGGCCATGCTGCTCGGCCTGCCGAGCGCTGCCTCCAACGGCGGCAAGACTTGGTCCGCCGCCCCATTCGGCGCCGGCGTCTTTGCTCCCTTCACGGGAGACATAACGTTCAAAGTCGACCGCGTCGCACTGGCACAGGCCTTGAGCGCGCGCGCGGTCAAAGGAACCTTGCGTTTACAGCCGCCGCAGATCGAGCTGCGTGATCTGGACGGCGGTCTTGCCGGCGGACGGCTGACCGGGTCGCTCAGCTTTCATCGCGACGCCGAGAAGCTTGCGGCGCAAGGTCGTCTCTCGCTGGCCGACGCGCATGCCGGCATGCTCGTCGCCGGCGGCAAGCACACGATCGACGGCAACGTAACGGTGAAGTTGGAAGGCGAGGCCCTTGGATTAAATCCGGACGCGCTGGTCAGCTCGTTTCATGGCAGCGGCAGTGTTGCGCTGACCAACGCCCAATTCGGCGGCATCGAGCCAAATGCGTTCGATTTTGCCATCCGTGCCGCCGATCAAAGCGGCTCGACCGACGTGACGAAGATCGCTCCGGTGGTGAGCGCCGTTATGGACAAAGGTCGACTTGCCGTGAGCAAGGGCAGTGCCGAGATCACGGCCGACGCCGGTCGAATACATCTGGCCAGTTCGGCTTTGACCGTGGAAGACGGCGACGAGCTTACGGTTGAGGGTACGGTCGATCTCAACAGATCATGGCTCGACGCGCGCATGGCTTTGTCGGAACGGCCGCCGGCGAATGCGTTGATCGATGCGCGCCCGGAAATTACCGTGACCGTCAAGGGTCCGCTCACAGGGCCGGAGCGCCGGCTCGATGTATCGGCGCTGGTCGGATGGCTGACCTTGCGCGCAACCGAGCAGCAAACGCGCCGGCTTGAATCGGTTGAGGCCAACCGGCGCGCCGACGTTCTCGGGCCGGCGATGCATCCGCAGTCGCCGGCGGTCCGCTTCGTGCCGGCGGGAGCTGCGCTGGAGATAACAAAATCGTCCAGCGTTCCGCCGGGGTCCGCGGGGCGTGAGTTCGACCGCTTGCGGTCGGACGGATCGGCGAGCAAGCCGGCTGTGGCGCATGCGTCGGGTTCCGACAAGGCGGCCGCAGCCGCCGGCGCCGGCGCCGTGCCGCGGCCGGCGCCCGCAGCACATTCGCCGCTCGATTTGCTATTCCGCTCGCAGAATTGACGTTGCCGGCGATGGCATCCGCATCACGTCGCGCGTGGTTTCATGCGCTTCGCCGTTGCCGTTCGTGCGGGCTTGATAATACTCGAGTACGAATAGCCTGATCGCCGACGAAAGGTTGCCTTGCTGGCGTTCGGTATCGATCGTGCCGACCAGATCCGACAAAGTCATTCGCCGGTTGACGGCAATGTCTTTCAGCCCGTTCCAGAAAGCATCCTCAAGACTGACGCTGGTCTTATGACCGGCAATGACGATGGAGCGTTTGACGACCGGCGATTTCATGGCCCGTCTCCAGTTTCGATCCGGTGCTGGTCCAGATCTTTGCGGGCTTTATCGTTCCGCGATTGCTCGGTGGCCCGCTCGGCTTTCGAGCGGCCATGCGCAAGGCGGTTGGCCGCAGCCGTACGTTCGGCTCGACGCCGCTTGGCCTGTTTGCGCGCGGTGCGCAGATTGACGAGGTTGCCCATGCAAAGCTCGGCGGTGACCGGTTCTGTGGCTTGGCCGTCCTGGCCTTGGTCAAAAACACATACGCCGACACGGTAACGCTGGATCACGGCAACCGACAGTAGCGGGGATTACAATTCACGTTGCCGAGAGAGAGTGTGGCTATACCGGCCGATCCGGGCAAGACACGGTTGATTGACCGAAACAAATACCGCCAAATGCTGCAAGATTTACCGCCGAAATGGAAGATAAGGTTCAGTGAAAACAGCGCCAAATACATGAGCAATCCGACCACCATAACTTGAGTGTTTACGTGTATACGTAGGTTATCGCGCGCAATAACGCTACGTCAGGTTGCTAATATTGGAACGGTCGATGCCATCCGGCCGGTATGACGATACCCTCATTGCCGTACACGAAAGCGTTATTCGACGCTGCTACTTCTACGTGCCGCCAATTCGGTGTGACGCCGAAACGCGCCTCACGTTGACGTTGCGGAAACAGCGTCTGCGTTGCGTTATGCCGGCCGCGCCAGGCAGTCGCATGTCTAGCCGACGCCGGCTCGTTTCGGGGATTTCACTTCTTCCTGAAACGGTCGAGCCGCACGACTTCACCGCCGCCGTTGTCGGCATTTGGCGCGGGTAGTGGCGGTGCAGCGTCCGGTTTGGCGGGCTCAGGTCCCAGCCGGGACAGGGTAGCCGCCGGTTTTTCCTGTTCGAGCTTGCCGGCGCCAGCAGCGGTGCCGCCTTCAATGGTCTCAAACTGAAAGCCGAATTGCACAGCGGGATCGTAGAAGGCGGTGACGGCGTCGAACGGCACGTAAACCCGCTCGGCTACGCCGCCGAATGAGAGACCGACCTCAAACGCCTGATCGGTGACCGCGAGGTCCCAGAATTGATGCTGGAGCACGATGGTCATGTCCTGCGGGTAGCGCGTGCGCATCCGCTCCGAAAGCCGCACCCCCGGCGCCATCGTGTTGAAGGTGATCTTGAAATGATGTTCGCCCGGCAGGCCTTTTTTCGCCGTGTCGGCCAACACCGTACGCACGACGCCGCGTAGCGCTGATTGCGCCAGAATGTCGTAGCGGATGTGATCGACAGCCATGTCAGGTTTCAGGGATCGGGTTTCAGGAATCAGCACCACAAACATAGGGTCGGAATCGCAGCGGTCTAGATCGTTGCCGCCGCTAACCCCTGATTCCTGGTACCCGATCCTGATACCTGATCCCTGATCCCTGGAAAGTGGAGGCTTCTGTTGCCAGGTGCCTCCGAACCCCGCCTGACGCTGCTAAGACGTCAGGACTTTAGATCGGTCTTTCGGACTGCTTACGCAGCCAGAGCAACCGGAGCATAGTTGTCGTTTGCAACTATGATTTGGCCCGATAACGGCGGAACCATGCCGAGCAAAAGCACGCCCTTTACGCCCTCGTCGATCCTATTTCGACCCCGTTGGTGGAGTCGCCGGGTACCGCCCCCGGGTCCGAAAGGTTTATTACGACGGCCATTTATCGCCATAGCCAGCTTGCGCCGGCACCCTTAAATATAGGCGCAAAAGGTTGACGAAAAAAGAG
>JASHSY010000298.1 GCA_030040825.1 Xanthobacteraceae bacterium | reverse complement strand
TCGGTCGCCTTCGGCATCGAGCCGCCCTCGTTCGATAAGCGCGACATCCACGTGCACGTGCCGGAAGGCGCGACGCCCAAAGACGGCCCATCGGCCGGCGTGGCTATGGTCACAGCGATCGTTTCGGTAATGACCGGTATTCCGGTGCGTCGAGACGTCGCCATGACCGGCGAAATCACCTTGCGCGGCCGCGTGCTCCCGATCGGCGGCTTAAAAGAGAAGCTGCTCGCGGCACTGCGCGGCGGCATCAAGACCGTAGTCATCCCGGAAGAAAACGCCAAGGATCTGGTAGAGATCAACGACAGCATCAAGACCGGGCTCGATATCATTCCGGTGTCGCGCATGGATGAGGTGCTGGCGCGAGCGCTCACGCGCAATCCGGAGCCGATCACCTGGGAGGAGACGACCGCCAAGCCGGTCGATGTTCCCGAGACGATCGAGGAAGATGCGTCGGGCCTGACCGCGCACTAAAACGTCTTTGACCCGCCGCCGACGTGGCAGCGGTCAATGCATCACACACGACATAAAAAGGGCGGCGCCTCGGCGCCGCCTTTTATTTTGGGGCCCGTTCCCACACGCGAGGCAGCGCGTGCCCGGCGGGCCACAGCGTGTCGAAATTCCGCTGGTCCAATTGGCTTCGGCAGCGTATCGGCTAGAATTCCGACGGGTCGCTGCGGTAACGTGCGGGGCTTTACGCAAATGAGAACCATCCATCTGCTGATCGGCTGCATCACACTTGCTTTGACCGCAGGCGCGAGCGCTGCGCCGCTTTCCGAAAATTTCTGGCTACTTGGAAACTTTACGCAGAACGTACCGTGCAAAGGCGACGGCAGCGATTCTGCCGAGGTCAAAGTGAAGGTCACAGCCTCGGAGATCGATTCGAAGGTCGGCGCATGCACGTTCCTGGACACCAAAGAGGATAGCAAGACTCTCAAGGCGCAGGTGGAATGCCAATTTCCGGCCGGGCCGCTGATTGGGGAAATCACGTTTACCCGGAAACCCGATAACACCATTGATTTCGTCGATCGCGACAAGACTTACACTGCAACACTTTACCGCTGCCCCAATCCCAAATAGTGGTGGTCCGGTGATGAGGGCCAAATTGGCCCCTGGCGCGCCCCGGATCGGTGCTAAGATGGTTTAGGGCAATTCAGGGGGTTCGCATGCTTCGATACGCCGTGGCCGGCACGATGCTGGCCTTTTTGCTGCCGGTCACAATGGCAACGCCGTCCTTTGCCGTCACGGCCAAGGAGAAAATGGCGACTTGCAAGTTCGGCGCTGATGACCAGAAGCTTACCGGAGCCGCCCGCAGCAAGTTCATGAAGAAATGCATGTTGAACAAGGACGAGCCGCGCGGCACTCCGCTGACTTCGCCTCCACCGGCACCGCCGCCGTCCCCACCGCAACATTGATAATTTCGAGATAAATTTGATACGAGGAAAGCCTGCACGATGAAAATGGTCGCTTACCTGCTCGCCATCATCTGCATCATTGCCGCTGTGATGTATTTTGTCATGCCGGCCGACCGTTTGCCGACCTTCATGCCGGGCTACGAAGCAGGCTCGGCGCATATCCACCACAAGCACGCCGCCATCGCGATCATCGGCGCCATCATCTTGCTGGTGATCGGCTGGTTCATTGGCCGCCGGCAGCCTTAAGACTTGGCGGTTTGTGCTTAACTCTCGGCGGCCCGCAGCTTGCGCTGAACTCGCTCGTCAAAACGAGCTACGCTGACGACGACGCGCTGATGCGTACCGCCGCCGATCGGTTCGATATTGTCGCGCACGTCAACGTGGAAGGTGACGGTGCGGCCTTCTACGCGGATGACTTCGGCCGTCGCCGTTACTTGCAGGCCGATCGGCGTTGCCGCCGCATGGCGTACGTCGAGGTGGATGCCGAGACTTTGATGGCCCGCCGGAAGCAAATGCTCAATTGCGGCGAGCGCTGCCGCCTCGATCACATTGATCATGATCGGCGTCGCCAGCACGGCAATCCGCCCGGAACCGACGAAGGGCGCAGTGTGCTCCGGTCCGACCACGATTTGCGCCTGGCCAGAGAGACCGGCGTTGATGCGAGAAAGGTCGACCATCAATGCTCCGCCTGCGACCGACGCTCCTTGACCGTTTCCGAGCCGAATGTCTAGCTTGCCGGATCGGGAGAGGCGCGGTCCAATGCGCCGATGAGCCAGCCGTCGTCACTACCGCCGCTGCGCACCTTGTTCTTCGAGGACCTTTCGGTCGGCATGACCGAGCGGCTGTCGAAGACGGTGGCGTCGTCCGACGTGGTCGGCTTCGCGCAACTAACCGGCGACCGCAATCCGATCCATCTGTCTGAGCACTTCGCGGCCAAGACATCATTCGGCCGGCGGATCGCGCACGGCCTCTACACCGCGAGCCTGATCTCGGCTGTGCTGGGCACCCGGTTGCCCGGGCCTGGCGCGATTTATATCTCGCAGACGCTCAACTTCCGCGCACCGGTGAAAATCGGCGACACTGTGGTGGTCACGGTCACCGTCGCCGAATTGATCCCGGAAAAGAGCCGGGCGCGACTGTCCTGCCTGTGCGCGGTCGACGGCGAGGTGGTGCTCGATGGTGAGGCGCTGGTGAAGGTGCCAAGCGAGAAAGCTTCGCGCGGCAAGCGGCCGGTAATCAAGCTCTAGGACGGATTGAGCCCCATAAGAACCGGCGCTAACGTTGCGCTAGCGACGCGCCGCCTACGTCCGGCGCGGCATGAACAGGGAGGAGACTGATGAGCCACGTCGATCCGCGTCTCGCCGGCAAGCAGGTTCCGCGTATTTCCCGCGTGCAGATGGAGCGCGGTCATGTCGCACGAGCTTCCGCCAAGGGCTCGAATCTCGCATTCCTCGATCAGCGCTTGCCGGCTTATGAGCGCGAAATCATCAACATGGTCGGCATGGGCGTCACCGAGAACGCGGAACTTCGTCCGCATGTCAAAGCCGGCGCCGAAGGCTTCTCCGTCACCTATATCCGCGCCCCCAAAGGCTGCGGCGCCGCCCTGCACCGCCATGCCACCGAGGAAGTGTTCATCCCGGTGCAGGGCAAATGGCAGGTGTTTTGGCTCGAAGGCGATGACGAGCGCACGCTCGATCTTGACGAAGGTGACGTTGTCAACGTGCCGATCGGTATCTACCGGGGCTTTCGCAACCTGTCGGAGCGGCCCGACGCGCTGTTGATGGCGATTGTCGGCGGCCCCGATGCCGGCAAAGTCGACTGGCATCCGTCGGTGGTCGCTGAAGCGCGCAAAACCGGCCTCTCGGTCGACGACGACGGCAACCTGCTGGTCGAGAAGCCGGCGGCTTAGCGTCTTCAGGCACAGAACGTAGGCGTACGCAATGAACAGAAAGATTGTGGCACTCGCCGCGATGGCGGCAGCGCTGATATCAACAGCCGTTGCGGCGCCCGTTGCGCCGCAATTTGGCACCGCAGAGGAGGCTCGCGCGATGCTCGACCACGCCGTCGCGGCACTCAAAGAGAACCAGGCGGCAGCCCTCAAGGCGTTCAACGACGAGAAAAACAAGCAATTCCGCGACCGCGACCTCTACATCTATTGCTTCAACGTAGACGACGGCAAATTCACCGCCTATCAGAGCGCGATGTTGCTTGGCGTCAATGTCCGCGAGCTCAAACTGCCGCCGGACGATCCGGTGGGGCAACGGGCTTACGACGCCGTTCACAACGCGCCGGAAGGCGACTACGTCGCGCTCGAATACCAAATGCCGAAGCCCGGAACAAAACAGCCAGCGACCAAGCAATTCCTCGAAACCCGAATCGGCAACCAGGGTTGCGGCGTCACGTATTTCAAATAATCGGTCGCCCCACGCCGCTAATCATCCATGTTGTTGGCGAGCGCGCGCTTGAGGCCCGCGCCGTGCGCGCGCACTTCCGCCGGCCGGCGGCCGCGGATCACGCCGCCGTCAATCACGATATCTTCGCCATTGACGAAGGATGATTCGTCGCTGGCCAGAAACAGCGCCGCGGCGGCAACGTCTTCCGGCAGGCCGGCCCGCGGGATCGGCTGAAACGCCACGAGTTCGCCCTTGACCCGGTCGGCGGAGGCTTCCGCCGCGTCGGCCTCCAGCCCAAGTGCCTTGCCGAAAATGCCGGTGGCGATGCCGCCGGGTGAAAGCGAATTGGCCCGCACATTGTCCTCGCCGAGCTCGACCGCCGCATAGGTGGTCAAATGCAGCAGCGCTGCCTTGGCCGCGCCGTAGAAGATCGAGCCATAGCCCGCACGGTGCGCGCCGACCGAGGCGACGTTGATGATGCTGCCGCTCTTTTGTTTGCGCATGATCGGCGCGGCGTATTTCATATGCGCCAGCGCCCCGCGCACATGCACTGCGATCATGCGGTCGAACTCGTCGAGATTGAGCTTCTCCACCCGGGCATAGGGCGAGCCCATGCCGGCGTTATTCACCAAAACATCGAGCCGGCCGAACTCAGCAGCCGCAGCGATGGTGCGCGCCGCGTCTTCCTCGCGTGCGGCGTCGGCCGCGATGAACATGGCGCCGGTCGCCTTCGCCACCGCGGCGCCGAGCGCCGCGCGGCGGCCGCTGAACACCACGCGCGCGCCTTCCTCGACAAAGCGCTCGACGATGCAGCGGCCGATGCCGCTGGTACCGCCGGTGACGACGGCGACCTTGTCTTTCAACCGCATTGCGTGCTCCGCGTGAAAAGCGCAGCGGACAAAATCCAGCGAAGGATGCGTTCGATTATTTCTCGACTTTGCCGCCGGCGTCGATCCAGTCCTTGAGGCCGCCGAGGTTATAGACCCTGGTGTAGCCCATGTCCTTGAGCAGCTTCCCGGCGAGCGCCGCGCGGCCGCCCGAGGCGCAATGCAGGATCACCGTTTTTTCGGTCGAGAAATTCTTGTCGGCGGTCGGCGCGGTCGGATCGGCCTTGAATTCCAGCAATCCGCGGGGAATGTGAATCGCGCCGGCGGCCTTGCCGGTCGCCGCTAGCTCGGTGCCGTCGCGCACGTCGACGAGGAGCGCGCCCTTGGACACCAGCTCTTGCGCCTCCTTGCCGGAGATTTTCGGCACGGCGGCATTGGCGGCTTCAAGCAGCTGCTTCGCAGTCACGGGCATGCAGTTCTCCCTAGGCGTTGGGGCGGTAGTATCGTTGCAATTGTACGGCGGCGATCCGCCTCACCGCCAGCCTAGAGCCGGTGCGACGTGCTTGAGGACCGCCTCGATGAGGTGGGCGTTGTAGTCGACGCCAAGCTGGTTAGGCACGGTGAGCAAGAGCGTGTCGGCTTCGGCGATGGCGTCGTCTTTCTTGAGCTGCTCGACCAGAACGTCAGGCTCGGCGGCATAACTGCGGCCGAATACGGCGCGCCGGTTGTCGCCGAGCAAACCGATGGTGTCTGCGCTCTCACTGTCGTGCCCGAAATAGGCGCGGTCGCGATCGTCCACCAGCACGAAGATGCTGCGGCTGACCGATACCCGCGGTTGCCGCGCATGCCCGGCCGCTTTCCACGCCTCACGGTATTTCCGGATCTGGGCCGCCTGCTGGATCGCGAGCGGCTCGCCGGTCTCGTCGTAGACCAGGGTCGAGCTTTGCAGATTCATTCCGATCTTGGCGGCCCATTCGGCGGTGGCGCTGGAGCCTGCGCCCCACCAGATGCGCTCGCGCAGGCCTTCGGCATGTGGCTCAAGGCGCAGCAGACCCGGCGGGTTCGGAAACATCGGCTGCGGATTGGGCTTGGCAAAACCTTCGCCGCGCAGCAGATGGAGAAAGACTTCGGTGTGACGGCGCGCCATGTCGGCGTCGGTCTCGCCTTCAGGCGGGGCGTAGCCGAAATAGCGCCAGCCGTCGATCACTTGCTCGGGCGAACCTCGGCTGATGCCGAGTTGCAAGCGTCCGCCGCTGATGATGTCTGCGGCTCCAGCATCTTCCACCATATACAGCGGATTCTCGTAGCGCATGTCGATGACCGCGGTGCCGATCTCGATGCGCTTGGTGCGCGCGCCGACCGCAGCGAGCAGCGGAAACGGCGAGCCGAGCTGGCGGGCATAGTGATGCACGCGGAAGAAAGCGCCGTCCGCGCCAAGCTCCTCGGCGGCGACCGCAAGCTCGATCGATTGCAGCAATGCGTCCGACGCCGTGCGCACTTTCGATTGCAGCGACGGGGTCCAATGGCCGAACGAGAGAAAGCCGATCTTCTTCATAGGGTCTAACGTAAGGGCGGAAACTCAGTTTGGCACTGCCAAGGCACGATAACGCAGCCACCGCGGACGGGAAATCCGACGATAGGCAAAACACACGGCGCAAACCATTGAGGCTCTTCCGAGTGACCGCGCAAGCATCATTGAAGCTCACCGGGTCGAAGCAATTGAGGCCGCATCAACGAAGTTCCCGCGCGCCGGTTCCGGACGTTCTTGCGGGAACACCAAGCGGCCGCATGCATTGAAACGGGTGCGAGTGACGACGACAGAGGAGACAAGAAGCATGCGTACACTCATGCTGGCGGCTGCAGCCGCGCTTGTGTTGAGCGTACAGATGGCGTCCATGGCCAACGCCGAGGACACCACAGTGATCAAGAAAGACACGCCTTACGGCGACAGCAAGACCGTGATCAAAAAGCACGAAGGCCCGGTTTACGACCGCGTCGGACCGCCGGTCGAGGACAAGAAGGTCATCATCCATCACGACGACTAATCGACACGACGACTAATCGACACTCTGACCGATCGACACTCCGCCGGTGAACCCGGCGGAAGTGACGCCTCCGACGGAGGCGGTTGGACGAAAAAGGCGCGGCGCCGCTCCGCGCCTTTTTTCTTTTCCGCTTGGGGTGGCTGAAGGCGCGCTCAGCCCAGCCCGTCGCGCGCCTGAGCCGGCTTCGCCGTGTCAATCGATGTCCAGCCAATTCGACCCGCGCGGCGGAAGATCGCAGTCAATAACCAATGAAGTTATCCCTCATGGCAAATTGCCGCATAACAATTTGCCGCATCACCGTTCCGCCGTTTATCCGCTACAAGACCAAAAACATGCATCTAATTTGCATGTACAATGGCAAAACATGTATTTAATATGCATGTTATACGGCGTCGCCAGGACGGCGGCAATTGAGAAAACCAGAGAGGAATGCATAGATGCCTAAACAGCTACCGAATGACCAACTTTCGTTCTACGACGAAACCCTGAAAAAGCACATCGAAGGCTCCTACCGGCATGACGGCAAGCGCGTTTACGTCAGTTCCGTCGTATACGGCTTCAAGCATGCCCCGGTCGGCTCTCTGGACACATTCATCGATCAGGACGGGGTGGATCTGTTGGCGGAAAAGCTGTTGCGGCAGCTGGCGCATGAAGGGGCAAAGAACGGGGTCGGCGCGGACCATCATTGATTTCCGAACCCTGAGTTCAAAGTCCTGAGTTGGAAGCATTAGCCATTCCGTCGCCGGGCGAGCGTGTGTTGCGCTTCGCCGGGAGGATGGGGGTGCCGGCAGCGCAATAGTGACGCCTCCCCGCGATGTCGGCTGGCTGAAAAGGCGCGGATCGCTTCGCTTCCGCGCCTTTCCTTTTGGGGGCGAAAACGTGGATGCCCGCGACAAGCGCGGGCATGACCGAGAACTGATTCTCGTCTTTATTC
>JASHSY010000297.1 GCA_030040825.1 Xanthobacteraceae bacterium | reverse complement strand
TCGCCTACAAGGCGGAGCGGAGCCAGGCCGACGTCCGCCGCGCGCTTGATGCGCTCAAGCGCGCGGCCAACAGCCAGCGCGAGAATATCTATGGCCGTATCGTCGAAGCAGCCGAAGTCGGCGTGACCCATGGCGAGATCGTCGGTCTGCTGCGTGAAGAACTCGGCTTTGGGCATCCCCTTGTCGTTGTCTGAGCCCGCACGCGCAGCCCCGCCGCCGACGGACGACATCTTCGACAAGCTCGCCGCCGGCGATGCGGCAACGCTTGCCAAGTGCATCAGCCTGATGGAAACAGGCGGCCCTGCCGCCGATCTCATTCACCGGCGCATATGTGCCAAGACCGGGCGCGCCGCCGTGATCGGCTTTACCGGCGCGCCGGGCGCCGGCAAATCGACGCTGATCGATGCCTATATCGCTGTCCTGCGCGGGCGCGGCGCGAAGATCGCGGTCGCCGCGGTCGATCCGTCCAGCCCGGTCGGCGGCGGCGCCATCCTTGGCGACCGCGTGCGCATGCGACGGCATGCGCTCGATCCGGACGTGTTTATCCGTTCGGTGGCCTCGCGCGGCCATCTTGGCGGCCTGTCGGAGAGCATCCACCGCGTCGTCGATGTGATGGATGCGGCCGGCCATGACTTCATCATCGTGGAGACGGTCGGCACCGGCCAATCGGAGGTCGAAGTAGCCGAGATTGCTGAGGTGTGCGTGGTGGTGAATGCGCCCAACATGGGCGACGAGGTGCAGGCGATGAAATCAGGCGTTCTGGAGATTGCCGACATCCTGGTCGTCAACAAGGCCGATTTGCCGTTGGCTCAGCGCACCACCAAGCAATTGCGCGATATGCTCAAGCTGCGGCGCAGCCGTCAGGATATTTCCATCCTCGAAACAGTGGCGACCAAGGACACCGGCATCGACGCGCTCAGCGGCGCCATCGACGGTCTGCTGGCGAAGCGGACCGGCGACAAGCAGAAAAGCCGGCAGCGGCGCCTGCGCCGCCTGATCGCGCAAACCGCGAGCCGCCTCATGAATGACCGCATGCGTGAATTCAGCGGCGACGCGATGGACGAACTCATGCGCAAGGCGGCAACCGGCGAGATCGGCATCGCCGAAGCCGCCGCGCAAGCGCTGTCTCTTGTTCGCCCCTGACGCTCCGCAAAATTTCTAAAAACTCGGCTGATCGGCCCCCTGGACGCTCACGGATGCGGCCCCCATGGCGCTGCGTGAAGAAGTTTGACTTCCTGGGTCATAACCAATGGACGGAACTTCAGCGCGAAGCCGTCAACGAAATCCTTGTTGGCGTAGACAGCGGCCCAATGCGCCCGGCGATCGGCATCGTCGTCGAATTTCCAGAGATGCACGAGCTGGTTGATGGTGCCGGTGTCGGCCTGGAAATATCCGATCAGCTTCTTGTCTTGACCGCCCTTCTGCAGCGCCGGAAAGCCAAATCCTTGATAGAGTCTTACGACCTCCGCCATGGCGCCGACTGCGAGCGTGTAGGTTCTCAGTTCGTAGAGAGCCATCGGAGCCTTTCCTCAAATCAAGTTGAGCGGCCGGCGCGCGCGACCACGCCGCCACGCGCCGCGCAACACATCAGCGCCGTGCCGGCCCGGCTCCGCAGCTTCCACTGGACGTATTGCAATATTCCCCGGTACGGCAAAGCATATTGGCTTCGGCGGCACCGGCGACCCGGCACTGACAATCGCCGCCAACCCGGCCGCGCGGGCAAACCGGATAATATTTATACGGATTGGCTACCCCGGCGCCGAAGCCGCCCCCTCCGCCGCCGCCTGCGCCGAACGCAAGCGCCGAACCGGACCACATGGAAAGCACCAACAATATTGTTGCGGTCTTTATCAGCATGAGTCCTCCTCAGGCGGTTTGCGCAGTCTATCCGAAAGAGGACGGTAGCTTTATGATTTTTTGGAGGCAATCGGCCGCCCCAACCGGTGGAGCGGATTTGACATTCGCCAGCCACCGCGCGGCAACCTCGTGAAGCAAAATCAAATCCATAGCGCCGCGAGGATTCATATTTTGCTGGCGGTCCTTTTGATTCCAACATCCACACGAGAGAATTGAACTGCCAGCGGCGCCATTAGCCGACGGCGCCCGCCGCCGCTCTGCCAGCGGCGCGGCCGGAGAAGATGCATCCGCCAAGAAACGTTCCCTCCAGCGCGGCATAGCCGTGCACACCGCCGCCGCCGAAACCGGCGACCTCGCCGGCCGCGTACAGCCCCGGCACCGGCTCGCCGTCGACGCCGATGTCTCGGCTGTCGAGATCGGTCTGCAAGCCGCCCAGCGTCTTGCGCGTCAGGATGTTCAGACGCACCGCGATCAAAGGCGCCGCAGCGGGATCGAGCAGCTTGTGCGGGCGCGCGACGCGAATGAGTCTGTCGCCGATATAGCGGCGCGCATTGTGGATGGCGGCGATCTGGCCATCCTTGCCGAACCGATTGTCGAGCTCGCGGTCGCGCGCCGCGATTTCACGCTGCACGGCCGCGAGCTCAAGCAACGCTTCGCCGGCGCGTGCATTCATCCGCGCAACCAGCCGCGGCAGGTCGGGCTCGACGATGAAATCCTCGCCGTTGTCCATGAACGCCTTGACCGGGCCGGGTATTCCCGCCCGCGCGCGACGGATCACGGCAAGCCAACTCTTCGAGGTGAAATCGGGATTTTGCTCCGACCCGGAAAGCGCGAATTCCTTGGCGATGATTTTACGCGTCAGGATGAACCACGAGTAATCGTAGCCGGTTTGCATGATGTATTGCAGCGTGCGCAAGGTATCGAAACCGGGATAAAGCGGCGCCGGTAGACGCCGACCGCGCGCATCGAGCCACAGCGATGACGGCCCCGGCAGGATACGGATGGCGTGATCGGTCCAGATCGGCGCGAAATTCTTGATCCCCTCCACGTAATGCCACATGCGATCGCGATTGATGATCGTGCCGCCGGCGGCTTCCGTTATCGCCAGCATGCGTCCGTCGACGTGGTCGGGGACGCCGGTGATCATGCGCTTCGGCGCCGGGCCGAGGCGTCGCGGCCAGTTGTTGCGGACGAGCTCGTGATTGGCGCCGATGCCCCCCGACGCGACAATGATGGCTTGCGCTTTGAGTTCGAACGAGCCGACGATAGCGCGCGAGCTTTTCTGCCCGCGGCCGACATTGCTCGGCGCGAGAATGTCGCCTTGCACGCCGTCGACCGTTCCGCCCGATTTCGTCAGCGCGTTGACGCGGTGGCGGAATTTGAAGGTCACCAGCCCCGCCCGTTCGCCTTCGCGCACGCGCCGCACGAACGGCTCGATCACGCCCGGCCCGGTTCCCCAGGTCAGATGAAAGCGCGGCACCGAATTGCCGTGACCGCTGCCGGCATCGCCGCCGCGCTCGGCCCAGCCGACCACGGGAAAGAAGCGCAGGCCTCGCGCGTGCAGCCACGCGCGCTTTTCGCCGGCGGCGAAGGCGACATA
>JASHSY010000296.1 GCA_030040825.1 Xanthobacteraceae bacterium | reverse complement strand
AACAGGCGCTGCGGCGATATCAGAACCGAGCCATTGAGACTGCGAAGGTGATCGAGGAGCTTATTCAGCTTGCCAAGAATCTGCGCGAAGCGGAAAGGCGTGGCGAACAATTGGGGCTGTCGAAAGACGAAGAGGCCTTCTACGACGCGCTGGAGACCAATGATAGCGCGGTCAAAGTCTTGGGCGACGAGGCTTTGCGAGCAATCGCCCGCGAGCTGGTCAAGACCGTGCGGGCGAACGTCACGGTCGACTGGACTGTCCGAGAGAATGTACAGGCGCACTTGCGCGTGTTGGTGAAGCGCGTTTTGCGAAAGTACGGCTATCCGCCCGACAAGCAAGAGAAGGCGACGCAGACGGTATTAGAGCAAGCGGCGCTTCTCTCAGACAATTGGGCGGCACCGGTTGCAGCGTAAAATCGCCACTCACCCCA
Source organism: Xanthobacteraceae bacterium (assembly GCA_030040825.1). Lineage (GTDB taxonomy): Bacteria > Pseudomonadota > Alphaproteobacteria > Rhizobiales > Xanthobacteraceae > BOG-931. The sequence continues at coordinate 3,710 of JASHSY010000296.1, read as the reverse complement.
ACCTTCGATCGTACTCCAGCACCGCGTTGAGCAGGACTTGCGCGCCGGCGGCGCATTCATCGAAGCTCGTACTTTCCGCGAGGCGAGTGGCCGGCTACGCGGCGGATGCGGTTGCTCGAACTTCGAGATGTACGCGGGTTTTCTTCTGCAGTACGTGGATGACCGCGAAAAGGTTGGCAGCGGTTGGATTGCCCTTGGGACCAAACATGCGCATTAGGCTCTTGACCGGCGTTCCGGTGGCCGCGGCCAATTTCTCGAAACCGATGGTCGCGTTGATAAAGTCGCGTAATACCGCGCGCGCCGTGCCCACGTCGCCTTCGATCAGGGTCTGCACGGCTTCCTTGAACAGCGCCGCGCGGTATTCCGGATCGGCTTCGATCCTGGCTTTGACGCTATCCCTGAAGTTGATGGTGAGAGGCATTTTTGACCTTACTTGCGACGGAGGGCCTTTCGAGCCTTGTACTCGGCCCAGCGGGTCTTGGCGGTTATGACATCCTCGCTCTGCCGTTTCTTGGTACCGCCTGCGAGCAAGATGACCAGCGCTTCGCTATCCTGACCGAAATAAATCCGATAGCCAGGTCCGAAATCCACTTTCAACTCGGCCACACCACCGCCGACGCTCTTCACTTGCGAGCGATTGCGCTGCGCGAGCCGGTACAGTGCCACGTCGATCTTCGCCTGGGCCGGTCGGTCGAGCGCACCGAGCCAAAGTTGGAACGGGACGCGGCCGTTCACCTCCACAAACGACCGGATCGCGACTTCAGTCATTTGGTATCATATACGTTACCATATGACAAGTGCTCACCCCAGCCTCCGATCGTACTCCAGCACCGCGTTGAGCAGGACTTGCGCGCCGGCGGCGCATTCGTCGAAGCTCGTGCTTTCCGCTTCGTTGTGCGAAATGCCGCCGGCGCACGGCACGAAGATCATGGTGGTCGGCGCGACGCGGGCGATGTAAGCCGCGTCGTGGCCGGCGCCGGAGACCATGTCGCGGGATTGCAAGCCGGCTTTGTGCGTGCCTACGCGCACGCATTCGATCAAATCGGGCGCGAATTTCACCGCCGGTGAATCCCAGATGCGCGCTTCCTTGTAAGTGAGCTTCAGCGGATCGAAGATTTCCGGCAACGCAGCGCGGAATTTTTTCTCCATCACGTCGAGCACTTTGTCGTCGGGATGGCGGAAATCGACGGTGAAGAACACTTCGCCCGGCACCACATTGCGGCTGTTCGGCTTGTTCTCGATCAGGCCGACGGTGCCGACGGCGTTCGGCGCGTGCTCCTGCGCGATGGCGTCGATGCGCTCGATCATGCGCGCGGCGCCGAGGAGTGCGTTCTTGCGCAGCCGCATCGGGGTGGCGCCGGTATGCGCTTCCTGGCCGCTGACGGTGACCTCATACCAGCGCATGCCCTGCACGCCCTGGACGACGCCGATCATCTTGGCCTCGTCTTCGAGGATCGGGCCTTGTTCGATGTGCAGCTCGAACATCGCGCCGAATTTGCGCAGCCCCGCCTTTTCCTTGCCCCGATAGCCGATCCGGTCGAGTTCGTCGCCAAATCTCTTGCCATCGCGATCCGTGCGCGCATAGGCGAAGTCCGGCGTGAACACGCCGGCAAACACGCCGGACGCCAGCATGGCCGGCGCGTAGCGGGAGCCTTCCTCATTGGTCCAGTTGACAATCTCGACCGGCGCATTGGTCTCGTAGCCGGTTTCGGCGAGCGTGCGCATGGCTTCAAGCGCGCCAAGCACGCCAAGCGTGCCGTCGAATTTGCCGCCGGTCGGTTGGGTGTCGAGATGCGAGCCCATGGCGATCGGCGGCAGATCGTTGTTCTTGCCGGGCCGCCGCGCGAACATGTTGCCGACCTCGTCGACGGTGACGGTGCAGCCGAGCGCCTCGCAGCGCGCCTTGAACCAGTCGCGCACTTGACGATCGAGGTCGGTGAGCGTGAGCCGGCAGATGCCGCCCTTCGCGGTGGCGCCGATCTTCGCCGTCTCCATCAGTGTGTCCCACAGCCGCTGCGGATTTATTTGCAGGTTTTGGGTCGGGGGCATGCTCTGACTCCTAGCTTTCGCTCAGCGTGGCGGCCTTGCGACTCCCTCTCCCCGCGTGCGGGGAGAGGGTCGGGGTGAGGGGGCCTTCCAGTTTTGCTCAGGCAGTCGAACCGCCCCCTCATCCGCCGCGCTTCGCGCGGCGACTTCTCCCCACACGCGGGGAGAAGTGAAGTTTGTGCTCGGTGATTTCCCCTCGGTTCGTCGACGCGGGGCGAGAGGGTCGGAGTAAGGAGGCGCCACTGCTGCTACGGCCGCGAAGATCGTCTCCCAAACGCCCTCGATGTTCGCTGACACTTCATTATTCCAGAAACGGAGAACCCGGTAGCGATGTTTAGTGAGCCATCGCTCGCGGACGGCATCTCGTTTGGTTAGTCCATGTCCACCGCCGTCAAGCTCGATGATGAGCCGCCTCTCCCGACAAATGAAATCGACAACATAAGGCCCGATCGGTTCCTGACGTACGAACTTGAATCCGGCCAGCGAACGAGAACGAAGATAACGCCGAAGTTTTCGTTCCGCGGGCGTTGCGTTCTTGCGCAGCCGCCGTGCTCGACGCGTCTTCGTTACATTTGCGCCACGCATCGTCGAATCCCCCTCACCCTTACCCTCTCCCCGCAAGCGGGGAGAGGGGACGTGACGTCACTGCGCCGCACACTCACGGCGTCACGTCGGCGCGGGCGACGCCGCGCGGCGCGTTGACTTCGCGCCAAGTGGCGTTGGCGACGTGCACGGCCGGGAACGGATCGCGCGGCACGTATTTGCCGGCGCCGGCGGTGGCGCGCAAATCGCCGTCGAGCCAGGTGACCGCGCCGCGCGAGAGCGTCGCGCGCGGCAGTCCGGTGCATTGAAAGCCTTCGAACACGTTGTAGTCGATCCGGCTGACCTGCTTCTTGGCCGAGATCGTCTTGGTGGCTTTCGGGTCCCAGATCGCCAGATCGGCATCGGAGCCGACCGCGACCGCGCCTTTCTTCGGAAAGATGTTGAGGATGCGGGCGATGTTGGCGGAGGTGACCGCGACGAACTCTTCCTTGGTCAGCCGCCCGGTGTTGACGCCGGCCGTCCACAGCACCGGCATCCGGTCTTCGAGCCCGCCAGTGCCGTTCGGAATCTTGGTGAAGTCGCTGCGGCCGAGCCGCTTCTGTTCGGTGGTGAACGCGCAATGATCGGTGGCGACCACTTGCAGCGAACCCGATTGCAAGCCGGCCCACAAATTCGCCTGATGCTCCTTGCCTCGGAACGGCGGCGACATCACCCGGCGCGCCGCGTAATCCCAATCCTTGTTGCGGTACTCGCTCTCGTCGAGGACGAGGTGCTGGATCAACGGCTCGCCGAACACCCGCTTGCCGGCGGCGCGCGCCCGCGCGATCGCTTCATGCGCGTCGCGGCACGAGGTGTGGACGATGTAGACCGGACAGCCCGCCATATCGGCGATCATGATCGCGCGGTTGGCGGCCTCGCCTTCGACAATCGGCGGACGCGAATAAGCGTGCCCTTCCGGGCCGGTGACGCCGGTGCCGAGATAATGCTGCTGCAGGTGCCAGACCACGTCGCCGTTTTCGGCGTGAACGAGCGGCAGCGCACCCAAGCTGGCGCAGCGCTGGAACGAGTTGTAAAGCTGGTCGTCATTGACCATCAACGCGCCCTTGTAAGCCATGAAATGC
>JASHSY010000295.1 GCA_030040825.1 Xanthobacteraceae bacterium | reverse complement strand
CGCGGTAGCGTTGATCATGCGACTGGCACGCGCCTTCGACCTTGCTGGGTCCGATCGGCGCGAGGCTCTTTACGCGCGGGTGCTTACGCCGGCGGCAAAATACTGGATCTGCAAGACAGCGCCGGGCTTCATCTACGAAGCGATGGAATGTCTCGGCGGCAATGGCTACGTCGAGGAGAGCGTGTTGCCGCGGCTCTATCGCGAGGCGCCGTTGAACGCCATATGGGAGGGCTCCGGCAACGTTATGTGCCTCGATGTGCTGCGGGCGCTGCGCCGCGACCCCGAAACGCCGGATTTCATCGCCGGTTTGGTGGACGAAGCTTCACCGCTGATCGCCGACCGGGCGACCGTCCTCGACATGTCTGACGAATTGACTAACGAAGGGGGTGCGCGGGTCATGGTAGGACGGCTCGCGACGCTTGCAGCAACCGCGGCGCTTGCCCGCACCGCGCCGCCCGATGTGGCAGATGCTTTCGCGCAGACGCGGTTCTTCCGGCAGCACGCCACGCTCTATGGAGCCGATGGGATCGAATCGCGCACCGCCGACATGTTGCTGCAACGCGCGCTGCCTGAGAAATAAGCCTAGCCGCGCGCCAAGCGGTCGAGCGCACCTTGCAGAATGTAGGCAGCCGCGTGCTGGTCGATCACCGCTTTTCGCTTTGCTCTGCTCGCATCGGCGTCAATCAGTGCGCGTTCGACCGCTGCAGTCGATAGCCGCTCATCCCACAACGCGATCGGCAACTCGGTCAGAGCGGCAAAATTGCGTGCGAAGGCGCGCGTCGCCTGGGCACGCGGGCCTTCGCTGCCATCCATGTTGACCGGCAAACCCAGCACGAAACCGACCGCGCGCCGGTCGCCGGCCAGAGCCAGCAGCCGCTTGGCATCGAGTTGGAAGCGCCTGCGCATTATCGTTTCGACCGGCGTGGCAAGGCGCCGGTCAGGATCGCTGGCTGCAACCCCGATGGTCTTGGTGCCGAGATCAAGACCGATAAGCCCGCCGCGCGGCGGAAAGAGCGTCAAGGCCTCGGCGAGAGCAAACACGGGCATGTCGGCTGGTTAGCATGTACGGGAAAGGTCGCCCACGCCGTCGCACCCGACTTCCGTGCCCAGCGGTGGCCCATTAGGCTGGCGGACGGAACCGAGACATCGCCCGCCGGCGTGGATCGCAGCCATCGAGGAGACGCCCCATGACATTCACTGTGGCCAGCAACAGCTTCAAAGACGGCGATTATTTGCTGAGCGATTTCATCCTATCGGCGAATTTCGGCTTCGGCTGCGCCGGTGGCAACAAGTCGCCGCATTTACGCTGGTCGGGAGCGCCGCAGGGGACCAAAAGCTTTGCCATCACCTGCTACGATCCCGACGCGCCGACCGGCTCGGGTTTTTGGCACTGGCTGGTTGTCAATATTCCGGCGAATGTAGGCGAGGTGGCCGAAGGCGCAGGCAGCGCCAATGGTAAGTTGCCGGCTGGCGCGTTGCAGACGCGGACCGATTTCGGAGCGCCCGGTTATGGCGGCCCATGTCCGCCATCGGGCGATCATCCGCATCGGTATTTATTCACGGTTTTTGCCGTCAAAACCGACAAGCTCGACGTCAAAGCTGACACCTCAGCCGCCGTCGTCGGCTTCAATCTGCACTTCAACACATTGGCGAAGGCCGAGATCATGGGTCTGTTCAAGCGGTGACACCGCCTAGGGTGCGCGACAGCCGCTCCCCCATTGGCTCATTCTGACGAACCGGAAGATTTAGTCGTGCACATGGTTTGTCGCGATCCGCTCGATATCCGAGCGGGTGATGCCAATGTCGGCTAATTCGCGATCGCTCAGGTGAGAAAGCTCTCGCCGGACGGCACTGGCGCGGGCCCAAGCGTGCAGGAGACGCGCAATGGATGCAAACATGATCTTGTTCCTTTTTCCCGGATGAGGAATCCGGCTACCGCCGCCTTCGTGCTGTAAATATGGCCCCGTGGCGGCTCGCTGTAGCGATTTTGTTGCAACGCAGCCAAGATCATAATGCGGCTTATAGTTTTGAAATCATAAATTATTTTTCAACCAAGGTTTACCGTAGCGGCATAGAATTATTGCATTGCACGCATAGGCATGCCCGCAGCGCGCCATCGGTTGATCCTTTCTCCGCCGTACTTCCGGTTTAGATCGCGCCCGTGTCGATTAGTCGGGGAGCGTACGATGGGAACCCATCGGGATCATCGGGAATGGGCGGAAAAATGCATGGCGAGAGCGCAGGCCGCTGCCGATCCGCAAGACAAAGCACTGTGGGTCACGCTCGCCCAATCATGGGTGCGGCTGTCGGAACATTCAGCGCATGATGGAAGCAGCGCCGACGCAGACGGCGGGGCAATGGTCGTGCACCCCGCAGATTAGGGCAAGGCGCGATCGGAAGGCGGTGCGGCGCGGTCAAACGCCGTGGCTGGCGAGCACCTGCCGACAGGCGTTGCTGATCTTTGGGCGGTTGGTTTGCAGACAATTGAGGATGGCGAACACGTCGGCATCCTGATTGTCTTTCAAAATTTGCTTGCAATACCGCATCACGTCCGGATGGCAGGCTGCGCGTTCCTCCTCGTTGCCTTGCCCGAGCGGGCTTGCAACCGGGGGCGGTTGCGGCGGCAATTGCGCGGACACCATTGTCCCTGCGGCCAGCAGCAAAGCAATCGCGACGACAAACCTCCGCATGATTTACCCCCTATGCATAACCCGCACCGACAAATATCTCACAGGTTGTTGCCGCGCGCACGCTTCGTCACGAATGGCCCACGACTTTTTGGCCCGGAGTGGATGAAATGTGGCGGGAAAGGCGCTCCACATCGCCAGAGTGAGCGACCTGAGAGATAGGCGACGGAGCGCACCGGATACGTGGGTAACACTTGTCGCCTTTGGGCGGGAGGCGTTGGTGTCGTGGAGAGAGTGTTCGGTGACCGGGGAATGTCTTCGCTTTATCAAGTGTGCTTCGATTTCGGGCATTTCCCACAAGACCGGCTACAAGATCTTTGAATCGCTACCAGACGGAGGGGCGCGGTGCGCTGTGCGACCGCTCGCGCCGACCGGCCCGCTTATGATCTGGGCTATATCGACCTAGAGCAAAGTACCTTGCAGATCATCGACAATCCCTTCGGCACGAGATTGTCACCCATGTCTTAGGTACGCTCCGTCACCTATGTCTCCGGGCCGGATACTGGCCGGACAAGTGAGCCGTGGTGGGCGGTGACGGACTCGAACCGCCGACATCCTGCGTGTAAAGCAGACGCTCTACCAGCTGAGCTAACCGCCCTGGCAGCGAGATTTATCCCTGGCGGATAGCGCCGCGCAAGGGCGGCGAAGGTGCGGCCGTTCCGTTGGCGCCGGTCTCTCTAACCGGTCTCTAAACGATTGCCGCCGCGCAAAACTGCGCGGCGGCTCGCCGAACCCGGACTCTGAAAACCGAAGGATTTACATCACCCGCCCGCCGCCGCGCGGCGCGTCCAATACGCCAACATGCCGGCGGTGATGAACGATTGGCGGAAGAGGTTAGATCGCTTCCTTCAATTCCTTCGAAGCGCGGAATGCGACCTTCTTGCTGGCCTTGATTTGAATGGGTGCGCCAGTGGCTGGGTTACGACCCATTCGCGCCGCGCGTTTACGCACTACGAGAATGCCAAGGCCGCCGATGCGGATGCGCTCGCCCTTTTTCAGATGCTTGACGATATTGCCGACCAAGCCGTTAAGGATTGCTTCCGATTGCTTTTTCGTAAGTGCATTGTCTTCTGCAAGGCTCGCTGCGAGATGCTTCAATGTTACGGTTGTCGCTGGTTTGGTCGACATTGGACCCTCCTCGATGAAGCGGTAACGGGTGAAAAGTGCCCGCCATCCCGATGCAGTTAGACGATTCGGCTGCGGCTGACCACGCTTGTTTTGCCGATTCCACCGATGTTTTCACGCATCGCGCGCTATTTCGGCTCGCTCTGTGGCGCGGACATGGCGGACCGAAAAGGCCGTTTTGGCGGCAAATCCTTGACTTGCAACTGGCCGGGCCTTAACTGCGCACCGCGCCCGCGGGGGCGTAGCTCAGTTGGTTAGAGCGTCGGCCTGTCACGCCGAAGGTCGCGGGTTCGAGTCCCGTCGCTCCCGCCATAACTTCAAGCAGTTAGCGCTCGCCCTCGTTGTCATTTGGCCCCGTTGCGGCCGCTCCGCACACAGGCCGCCTTGCGCCTTTTTTTGCCCTGCGCTAAGGGTCCGAAAGTCAGTTTTTCCAGCGCGAATCCGCATTAGATTTGGGGCATATCGGCGCGGTCCCGGCTTGGGCGGAACCGCCGCTTGGAAGGCATGTTCCCGAGGTAGGAACCGGGGCCGTTGGATGATGGCCAAAGGGGCTGCCAATGACTCAATCGCTCCAGCAACTGCTCCTCGGTTACCTGCCGCTTGTGGTGTTTATCGGCGTTGCGGCGGCGATGGGAACGGCGCTTCTGCTCTCCTCATTCGTCCTCGCCTACAAGCAACCGGATCCGGAAAAACTTTCCGCTTATGAGTGCGGCTTCAATGCGTTCGATGACGCGCGGATGAAATTCGACGTGCGCTTCTACCTGGTCGCCATTTTGTTCATCATTTTCGATCTTGAAGTGAGCTTCCTGTTTCCTTGGGCGGTGGCGTTCGGCAAGCTCGGTGCGTTCGGTTTCTGGTCGATGATGTTGTTCCTTGCGGTGCTGACAATTGGATTTATCTATGAGTGGAAGAAGGGAGCGCTCGAATGGAACTGAGCGAGCCCACACTCCGCAAACGGCGCACCGACCTTATCACTGCGCGCCCGGCAAGGCCGGACGGTGCCCGTGATCCGTTTTTCGCCGATCTCAACGGTGAACTGTCCGATAAGGGATTTTTGGTCGCCGCCGCCGACGATCTCATCGCCTGGGCGCGCGCCGGCTCCCTGATGTGGATGACGTTCGGGCTCGCCTGCTGCGCGGTTGAAATGATGCAGATGTCGATGCCGCGGTACGACGTCGAACGTTTCGGCTGTGCGCCGCGCGCTTCGCCGCGCCAGTCCGACGTGATGATTGTCGCCGGCACGCTTACCAACAAAATGGCGCCGGCTTTGCGCAAAGTCTACGACCAGATGCCGGAGCCGCGTTACGTCATTTCCATGGGCTCGTGCGCCAACGGCGGTGGCTATTATCATTATTCCTATTCCGTAGTGCGCGGATGCGACCGCGTGGTGCCGGTCGATATCTATGTTCCGGGCTGTCCGCCGACCGCCGAGGCACTGCTCTACGGCGTACTGCTGCTGCAGAAGAAAATCCGCCGCACCGCGACGATCGAACGCTGACGATGGATGAGACTCTCGATACGCTCGGCCGCACAATTTCGGACGCGCTTGCAGCTTCGGTTCGCGGCTACCAGGTTGCGCATCACGAGCTGACGGTGCTGGCGCAGGCTGCTGACATCGTTTCGGTCATGTGCTTTTTGCGCGACGATCCGCGTTGCCTGTTCTGGAACATCATTGATGTCACCGCGGTCGATTGGCCAGGGCGGGAGCGGCGCTTCGACGTGGTCTACCACCTGCTGTCGCCCAAGCATAACGTGCGCGTACGCGTCAAAATCGAAACCGACGAATCGGCGCCCGTGCCGTCGATCATCGAAGTTTTCCCCGGCGCCGATTGGTTCGAGCGCGAGGCATACGACCTCTACGGCGTGGCATTCACCGGCCATCCGGACATGCGCCGGCTGCTTACCGATTACGGCTTCGACGGTCACCCATTGCGGAAGGATTTTCCACTGACCGGTTTCGTTGAGGTCCGTTATGACGATGAGCTCAAGCGTGTCGTCTACGCACCGGTGCGGTTGACGCAGGAATTCCGCAACTTCGATTTCCTGTCGCCTTGGGAGGGGACTGATTACGTGCTGCCGGGTGACGAGAAGGCTGGAAAGATAGGCGACGGCGGACAGAAATCCTGATGGCTGCGAACGGCGAACGCAACTTCACCATCAACTTCGGACCGCAGCACCCGGCGGCGCACGGGGTGTTGCGTCTTGTACTTGAGTTGGACGGTGAAGTGGTCGAGCGGGTCGACCCGCATATCGGCCTCCTTCATCGCGGCACCGAAAAGCTGATCGAGCACAAGACCTACCTGCAAGCGATCCCATATTTTGACCGGCTCGATTACGTCGCGCCCATCAACCAGGAACATGCGTTCTGTCTAGCGGCGGAAAAGCTGCTTGAGCTTACCATTCCTCGGCGAGCGCAGGTGATCCGGGTCCTGTATTGCGAAATCGGCCGGCTTTTGTCGCACCTTCTGAATGTCACGACGCAGGCTATGGACGTCGGTGCGCTCACGCCGCCGTTGTGGGGGTTCGAAGAGCGCGAGAAGCTGATGGGCTTTTACGAGCGTGCGTCGGGTTCGCGCATGCATGCAGCATACTTTCGCGTCGGCGGCGTGCATCAGGATCTGCCGCCAAAGCTGATCGACGATATCGCCGGCTTCTGCGATCCGTTCCTCAAGGTGTGCGACGACCTCGAAGAGTTGTTGACCGAAAACCGCATCTTCAAGCAACGCAATGTCAATATTGGCGTGGTGAAACTTGAGGACGCCTGGGCATGGGGATTTTCCGGCGTGATGGTGCGCGGCTCCGGTGCCGCCTGGGATTTGCGCAAGGCGCAGCCCTACGAATGCTATCCCGAATTCGATTTCGACATTCCGGTCGGCAAAAACGGTGACTGCTACGACCGTTATTGCATCCGCATGGAAGAGATGCGCCAGTCGATCCGCATCATGAAGCAATGTGTGGAAAAATTACACAGCGCGGACGCGCAGGGCTTGGTGGTGGTCGATGACAACAAGATCACGCCGCCGCGCCGCGCGGTGATGAAACGCTCGATGGAGTCGCTCATCCATCATTTCAAGCTCTACACCGAAGGATTCCATGTTCCGGCCGGCGAAGTTTACGCCGCTGTCGAGGCGCCTAAAGGCGAGTTTGGCGTCTATCTGATTTCCGACGGCAGCAACAAGCCGTACAAATGCAAAATTCGCGCGCCGAGCTTCGCGCATCTGCAAGCGATGGATTTTTTGACGCGCGGCCACATGCTGGCGGACGTTTCCGCTATTTTGGGAAGCATCGACATCGTGTTCGGTGAGGTGGATCGATGAGCGTCCGCCGTCTGGCCGAAAAACAGCCGCCAAGCTTTGCGTTTACGCCGCAGAATCTGGAATGGGCGAAGGCGCAGATCGCCAAGTACCCGCCCGGCCGCCAGCAGTCCGCGGTGATTCCGGTTTTGTGGCGCGCACAGCAGCAATCCGGCGGATGGCTGCCGCAGAAAGCAATCGAGGCCACCGCCGAACTGCTCGGCATGGCAAACATCCGCGTGCTCGAAGTGGCGACCTTTTACACCATGTTCAATCTGTCGCCGGTTGGTCGTTTTCACGTGCAATTGTGCGGCACCACGCCATGCATGCTGCGCGGTGCCGAAGGGCTGAAGAAAGTCCTGCAGAAGATGATCGGCAAAGAGAACGAAGTCAGCGGCGATGGCGTGTTCTCCTGGACCGAGGTTGAATGCCTTGGCGCTTGCGTCAACGCGCCGATGGTGCAGATCAACGCCGATTATTACGAAGATCTGACGCCACAGACGCTGACCCGCGTGCTCAACGATCTGGCGGTAGGCAAAATGCCGAAACCGGGTCCGCAGATCGACCGTCAGAATTCCGCGCCGGTCGGCGGCGCCAACACGCTGACCGACCCGGCGATCTACAACGTCACGTCACCTCCGCACTCCGCCCCGCACGATGCCGATGCGAAAAGGCCGGGCGCGGCTGCCAATGGTCATGAAGCGGCGGTGCCAAAGCCACCGATCGCCGATGCAACCGATCCGAGGCGCAACTAGAAATGCTCGCCGACAAGGACCGCATCTTTAAAAACCTGTATGGCCACCACGGTTGGGGCCTTGATGGCGCGCGTGCGCGCGGCGGATGGGACGGCACTAAGGCAATCCTGGAGAAGGGGCGCGACGCCATCGTCAATGAAGTGAAAGCTTCCGGTCAGCGCGGCCGTGGTGGAGCGGGTTTTCCGACCGGACTGAAATGGTCGTTCATGCCCAAGCAGTCGGACGGGCGTCCGAGCTATCTCGTCGTCAACGCCGACGAGTCCGAGCCCGGCACCTGCAAGGATCGCGAGATCATGCGTCACGATCCGCATCTCTTGGTCGAAGGCGCCTTGATCGCCAGTGTCGG
>JASHSY010000294.1 GCA_030040825.1 Xanthobacteraceae bacterium | reverse complement strand
GACATCATTGCCGTCGCTTACTGACCTCCGCCCTTTCAATCAAATATGCTGATTCAGCGTGACCGCGGCCGAATCCATAGAACGAATAGTCAAATGCTGCATAAACGGCGCCACGGCCTTTCATCATCGCGGTCGCCTAGGCGTAACACGAAGCTTCAAGCGCAGCCGACCACTCTCTTTCGCATTGTCTCCGCTGATGCGCTGGCTATTAGATGAAAAAAAATCGACCCTGCCTCGGCCGTCCGGAGAACCGGCTTACCGATCCGGCCTATGGTCCTGGCGATACGACTCCTAATCTGACGGGCCTTTCCGGGCGATATTGGTTTTCCCGCTTCTCCCTTTTAAAAATGAAAACGTTGCCACCTGCAGCGCTCGTGCGGATCGATACCAACTCCCATCCATCCTCACCAAGCGTATTGAGTTCGTTTACGACATCACGGTAAGGGTTTCGCACCACAGCGTGGTATTCCCATTTTTGCATTTTTGATTTCCCTAGGTGATGCCGTAACGGATAGGAGAATAGGTGGAATCCAGTGAAGTGTGGCTCGTGAGCGGCCAGCTATCGGTAAGCCATGAACTACTTCTTTTTCATCTGGTGTAGTTGCTTTAGCCCTCCGCTTGCTAGGTATCTGTGACGCGCGTCACAGAAAACCGTCTGGAGCAGCGATCGGCCGCTCGACCCCCGCCTAAGCTTCCTCGACCACCATGACCACCGGCGGAGCCACCGCGAGATCAAGGGCGCGAAATTGTTCCCACTCGGTAGCGATAACGATGGCGTCGGCGTTTTCGGCGCAGTCATATGGATCAGCGCTATAGTTTACATCGTTGAGTACGGCGCGAGCTTGCATCACGCCGATCGGGTCAAAAGCCCGCACGCGTGCTCCCATATCCTTAAGGGCGGTGATCAGAGACAGTGAGGGAGCCTCACGCAAATCGTGCTGCAAATCGCTTAGCTCGATGGCTGTGCGAGCGGTTAAATCCCCAAGTCTCTGGTTTGCGTCGCGGATGAACAAGCGATGAACAAAACGCGCGGGCTTTGGTATGCCCATACCGGTCTTCCGATCAGGCTACGGCGAGAGCGGGAGCGACTCCGGAACTTGCGTTAATTATAGGCACTCGACCGCCGCAAAAGCGGCAACCCGTCCGCGGAAATCGCTGTTGTGCTGGTGTCACCTGGACAGTATAAGGAAGTTGTAATCTAATAATTAACCAAGGTCGGGGGCCTTCTAGTAAGCCAAACTCTGGGGGCCTTCACGTTTTCCGGTTGCGTGTGCAATGCCGACCCTTGATCCGGCCGCTAGCAGTGGCACTTCGCGAGTTCCGACGGTAGCAGTTGCAGCCCCTTCGTGGCTGAACGAGAGTTCTATCCGCCGCACGCGATTGTTCACCTTATTGGCTGGCCTAGCCTCCGCGGAATTCATTGTTGTTGCCTGCACCGCGTATCTGGGCAGCATTGTTTATTATTGGTTGGTCCTGGCGGCATGGCCGTCGGCAGCTGAGTATGCCTCAGTATCCCTATTGATTGCGTGGACGATTCTGCTCTTGTCGTTTGCGCTTCGGAGCTTTACAACGATTCAAGCGCAATCCCAATTGCAATTTGTCTGGCGAGGTTTTGGTTCGGTCATCCTGACCTTCTGCTTTTTCCTATCCGCAATGTTCGTTCTCAAGGTGACGTCGGAATATTCTCGCGGCGTGTTTTTTTCCCAGCTGATAACGGTTGCGGTTGCGATCGCCCTATTCCGCGCCGTCGCCTTCAAGTGGATTCAAGCGGCAATCGCCGAGGGCCGGGTCGAGGCATCACGCTTGGTGATTATCGGTGATGAACTGACCTCGGCAATGTTAAAGCGGTTGTCGCACGATGGCGTGCAGATTGTTCAAACCTTTCCATTTCCTGCTGACGAAGCCAGTGCGAACGACGGAGCAATTAAGCACCATTGGACCGTGGCGCGCGATATCGTCGCTCAATGTCGCGCCCTCTATGCCGACGACATCCTCTTGCTGCCGGCCGATAAACAGCTACAGCGTGCGATTGAGTTTCTGCCACTTTTTTCGCAGCTTCCGGCATCGATCCACGCTATTCCGCGATCCGCCTTGGATATTTTTGGTGCCGCGCGACCGGGCAAGCTGGGCACGCACGTTACCATTCAATTAGTGCCTCGGCCGCTTTCGGCATTTGATCTGGTACTCAAGCGAACGTTTGATTTAATAGTGGCATCGATTAGCCTCTTGTTGCTTTCGCCGATGCTACTTATCGTAGCTGTTGCTATTAAACTCGATAGTTCGGGACCCGTTCTCTTTCGCCAGACACGGCACGGTTACAACAACGGACCAATTCGAGTTTTTAAATTTCGAACGATGAATGTGATTGAAGATGATAAGTCGTTTAAGCAGGCACAGCCGATCGATCCCAGGGTCACTCGGCTCGGTCGAATCCTGCGTCGAACCAATATCGACGAGATTCCCCAATTGCTCAATGTACTCCTTGGGGATATGTCGATTGTCGGCCCACGACCCCACCCGGTGGCCCTTAACGAACAATACGAGCGTCAGCTGACACGCCTGATGCGGCGGCATAATATCAAGCCAGGAATCACCGGATGGGCGCAGGTCAATGGCTGTCGCGGCGAAACCGACACCGTGGAGAAGATGAAGCGGCGTCTCGAATTCGACCTCTATTACATTGACAATTGGTCGTTCGTCTTTGACCTGCAAATCATCGTTTTGACGTTTCTGTCAAAAAGGGCCTACGCAAACGCTTATTAAAGGTTGCATGAACCGAAGCTCAGCGTTTGTCACTTTCGACGTCAACGGAGTGGCGGTCGCCGCGGTCAGCCTTTCGTTCGCCCGTGATTTTATTGCCCAGCGTGCCCCGAACGCATCCGGCGACTATGTCACGGTGACCGGAGCGCATGGGATTGTTGAATCGGCGTACGACGAGCGAGTGTGCGAAGCGCATCGGCAGGCCTTGATCATTGTGCCGGATGGCATGCCGCTGGTCTGGCTTGGACGTTTGCTCGGGTTCAGCTCCATGAGCCGTGTTTATGGGCCAGATCTGATGAGCGCCATTTTTGCAAATGAACAATACCGACAGCTCAAGCATTTCTTCTATGGTGCAAATGCAACGGTGCTTGCCAAGCTCCTTACGACATTGCAGCGCCGGTTTGGTGAATTCAATCTCGTCGGCACTTACAGTCCGCCGATGGAAGCGCTCGGATACAAGGAACGCGAGGAGGTGATTGCCCAAATAAGAGGGCTGAAACCCGATCTCATTTGGGTCGGTCTGTCGACCCCAAAACAGGAGCTTTGGATGAGCATGCATATGCCAAAGATCGGTTCGGGCATTGCAATCGGGGTCGGAGCGGCATTTGATCTGCTTTCGGGCACGACCGTCCAGGCGCCGCGATGGATTCAACGCTCAGGTCTGGAATGGTTATTTCGGCTGGCCATGGAGCCGAAGCGGCTTTATCGACGATATTTCTTCGTGGTGCCGAAGTATTTGCAATTCTTTGTTGCTGCATTGATCAAACATCATGCGGCGCGCCGGATACCGACTTTAACCTGACCACTTGCTCCACCCCAACCTGCCCAGCGGAACGCCGCCTGGCAACGCCGGCGTCAGTGCTTTGATCGCAAGTTGGCATGTTCGGCGCTAGATGTACGTCCGGAGCCACAATCGCTATGTAGCAGCGCAAGAAATACGCCCAATTGATCGACGCGCCGTTCTGCAAGTTGCGGGACCTAAGCCGGCTGTCTCCCGAGGCGGAAACACCTCTCAACAACGTGACAACGATGTTAGGGTTTATACGCGCCCACCTGACGCTGATCAGTAGCGTTCCCTGACTGGGCTTGTTAGGCTGGCCATCAGCATGAGCGGGCTCCTGCCGAAGCATGTTGAATTTCCCGACAATCGCGCAATTCGCGACATGGACTGGTTCAACCCGGCGACGTCGCGCGCCAATCTGACGGCAAATGAGAACGGGTTGAGTCATCGGCGCGGCCAAAATATTGAATTAACGGGGGGCGCCTAGGTATATTGCGGCAATTGGAAAACGCTTTAATTGGCAGCTTCGACAGCGGCGTCAATCGCTGGGTGCAGTGGCGTAAGGGTGGTTAAATGTTGCAACTCAACAGGTCGCTAGCCAACCTCGCCGGCGGGAGAGCCAGTCCATTTGACACGATTTCACCATCGCAAATGCTCAAGTCCGTTGCGGACTTTCTCCGGCGGCAATTTCCAATCATCTTAGTGTTTGTTCTGATCGGTATCGGGCTAGGCGTGATCTATGTACTTACCACCCCGCCAATGTTCACTGCTGACGCGTCGATGGCGATCGACACCCGTAAGCTGCAAATGTTTCAAAAGGAAGATGCTTCTGGCAACAACTCGATCGACAGCAGCATGGTAGACAGTGAGGTCCAGATTCTGCAATCCGAAAATGTCAGCCTTGCAGTGATCAAGCGACTTCATCTTGCGGACGATCCAGAATTCATCGGTCGGGGTCGCAACTCCTTCCAAGCATTGCTCGGCTCAGCTCTTAAACTCTTTGGTCGTGACGATGTGCCTAAGTCCGAATACGAGCGCAGTCGGCGCGCTGTCGCGACGTTTGCGAATCGGCTGACGGTGAAGAGGATTGGGCTTAGCTATATAATTCAAATCAGCTTTACCTCACTAGATCCCCAGCGCGCCGCAGACATCGCCAACGAGGTTGCGAGGGCTTATGTCACGGATCAGCTACAGGCTAAGTTTGAAGAGACGGAGCAGACTGGCGAGTGGGCGCGGGACCGCCTGAGCGAACTGCGCGACCAAGCTTCGACCGCTGAGCGCGCCGTGGTCGAATTCAAAGCAAAAAATAACATTGTCAGTACCGGCGGGCCCGACAAACGGCTCGTCGACGAGCAGCGGGTGGCTGAGCTTAACAGCCAGCTCGTGATTGCACGGGCGCAAGTTGCCGAATCCCATGCGCGACTTGACCGTATTCAGAAGGTTCTTAGTACCGACTCACCCGATGCTAGCATGGATGCCACAGTCACAGACACTTTGAAAAATGACGTTATTACCAAGTTGCGTTCGCAGTATCTTGCGTTGGCTGAGCGTGAAGCTGATTGGGGGGCGCGCTACGGGAGTAATCATCTTGCCGTAACAAACCTTCGCAGCCAGATGAGTGAGATCAGAAATTCCATTCTCGACGAACTTCGGCGAATTGCGGAGTCCTACAAGAGCGACTACGAGATTGCCAAGCAGCGCGAGGCAGAGACCGAGCAGCAATTAGGCCGAGCCGTGACCGAATCGCAGGTGGCCGACCGGGCTCAGGTGGAGTTGAGCGTGTTGCAGAGTAGCGCTCAGAGCTACCGTGCGCTGTATCAGGACTTTCTTCAGCGCTACACGCAATCAGCTCAGCAGCAGTCATTTCCGATAACGGATGCGCGAATAATCACGCCGGCAGCTCGCCCGCTCAAGAAGAGCCACCCCAAAACCGTTCTGGCGCTTTTGATCTCGGGCGCGGGCGGGCTGCTCCTGGGATTAATGATTGGGCACGTTCGCGATTTAATGGATCGCGTGTTCAGAACGCGCGACCAGGTTGAGCGGTTGCTGGCATTGGATTGTCTAGCGACTGTGCCAAACATCAAGGTCAGCCGCCCGCAGGCCAATCCGCCGCCTACGTTGGTCGATTCGGTTGACGGACGGCCCAACCCAAGGATCATCCCGCGCCTAGACGAGCTGCTATGGCAGGTGGTGGATTTGCCGTTATCGCCGTACGCGGAAGCGATCCGCTCGATTAGGATGGCCGCGGATCTCACCGAGACGAACAAATCGAAGAAGATTCGAAAACCGAAAAAGGTCTTTGGAATTACCTCGAGTTCACCAAACGAAGGTAAGTCGACGATTTCGGCTTCGCTTGCGCAACTGATATCCCATTCCGGCAAGCGGGTCATTCTGGTGGATTGCGACCTGCGCGCCCCTAGGCTCACTCGCCTGATGGCGCCGCAGGCGCAGGCTGGACTTCTCGAAGTCATGTCCGGCGACTTGTCGCTTGGCGATGTCATTTGGACTAACGAATCTAAGAATTTGAGCTTCCTCCCGGCAGTTGCGACGCCACGGATCCACCACACCGCCGAAATCCTGCGATCGGATGAGATGCGCGTATTGTTCGACCGCCTGACCGAGACTTATGATTACATCATCGTGGATCTAACGCCCCTAGTACCTGTCGTTGATGTTCGGGCAACTACCGGATTCGTGGACGCCTACGTTTTTGTCATCGAATGGGGCCGCACCAAAATCGATTTAGTCGAAAGA